>DATEPK010000194.1:0-4395 GCA_035273245.1 Thermoleophilaceae bacterium | reverse complement strand
CGCGACCCGGAGGGAGGCCCGCACATGAGCGTCCGCATGAGCGCGTTCGACCATGACCCGGGCGTGCGGCCGATGTGGCATACCTTCGTGGCCTACGCCGCCCCGTGGGAGCCGATCCCGGACGACGGCCTCGAGCGCTATTCCGAGAGCAAAGCGCGCGGCTAGCCGTGACCGCCCGCGAGCGCATCCGCGCGTACGGGGGCGCAGCCGGGCTCGCCGTCGTGGGCGGCATCTGCGGCTTCCTGGTGCCTGGGCTGGTCGGCCAGATCATCCGCCTGACGCTCATCACGCTCGCCATGGGCGCGGTGGTGATCCTGGTCTTCTACGAGATCGGGCTGAGCGAGGACAAGGAGCGCGAGCGCGAGGAGGAGGAGCGGCGGCGCCACCAGCCAGAGCACGAAGAACCTTCGCGGCACCTGTGGTCGCCACGGCCGCGGCGGCCGAACTAGTTCTCCTGAAGGAAGCGCGCCGTCGCGTCGTCGGCGGGAAAGAAGGACTCGATCGACAGCTCGGACACCGTCACGTCCACAGCGGTGCCGAACGTGGTGGCGGTGCTGATGAAGGAGAGCTCCGAGCCGTCCGCGAGGATGCGAAGCGGCACCGCGATCTCGCTCGCCTCGAGGTCGACGGTGTGGCCGCCGCCCGCGCCCGGATAGCTCGCCAGTTCCTCGTGTAGAGCGAAAAGCGCCGGATCCCCGCTCGCCACCGCCTGGCGGCCGAGGCGGTCGAGCAGGTGGGCGCGCCACTCGCCGAGGTTGGTGATGCGCGGAGCGATTCCCTCCGGGTGGAGGGCGAGCCGCAGCACGTTCGCCGGCGGCTCGAGCAGGTGCTCCGCGGCGCCGGCGGTGAGCAGCGGCACGGTGCGGTTGGCGGCAACGAGGCCCCAATGCCGGTCCACCACGAGCGCGGGGAACGGCTCGTGCCCGCGCAGCACGCGGTCGATCGCCTCGCGCACGGGACCCATCTCGGGCTCCGCGAGGTCGCGCTGCCCGTAGGCGGGCGCGTACCCGGCGGCGAGCAGGAGCGCGTTGCGGTCGCGCAGCGGCACGTCGAGGTGGTCGGCAAGCTGAACCACCATCTCGGCGCTCGGCCTCGAGCGGCCGGTCTCGATGAAGCTCACGTGCCGCGCCGACACGCCGGCGCCGAGCGCGAGGTCGAGCTGGCTCATGCGCCGGCGCTCGCGCCAGTCGCGCAGCAGCGGGCCGATCTGAGATCTCTCTGCAACCTGGGGCATGGCCTCAAGCTACCGCCCGCTCGGTGCTGCGGCACTTACCTCGGAGGTAATTGAGAAGGCGCACGCGCGGCGGCACGATCGCCGCCATGAGAACTCACGCAGAACCAAATCACTGGACCGCGCTGCCGGTGCTCCTTGCGGGCGCCTTCATGGTGGTCCTCGACTTCTTCATCGTTAACGTCGCGCTGCCCTCGATCGGCTCAGAGCTCGGTGCGGGCGAGAGCTCGCTCGAGTGGGTGGTTGCCGGCTACGGCCTCACCTTCGCCGCGTTCCTCATCACCGCCGGCCGGCTGGGCGACGAGCTCGGCCGCCGCCGCGTGTACGCGATCGGCCTGGCGCTCTTCACCGCCGCGTCTGCCGCCTGCGGCCTCGCTCCAAGTCCGACCACGCTCGTGCTCGCGCGGGTGGCGCAGGGCGTGGCCGGTGCCGTGGTGATGCCGCAGGTGCTCTCGATCATCGGCGTGACCTATCAGGGCGCCGAGTACGGGCGAGCGCTGAGCTACTACGGCGTGGTGCTCGGGCTGGCTGCCGTCGGCGGCCAGGTGATCGGTGGCGCGCTCGTGCAGACAGACGTTGCCGGCCTCGGCTGGCGTGGCTGCTTCCTCATCAACGTCCCGATCGGGATCGCGGCGCTCGTCGCCACGCCGCGTCTCGTGCCCGAGTCGCGGGCGCCGCGGCGGGCCCGGATCGACCTCCCCGGCGCCGTGGTGCTCGCGCTCGGGCTCACCGCCGTGCTGCTCCCGCTGATCGAGGGCCGCCAGCACGGGTGGCCGGCCTGGACCTGGGTGTCGCTCGCCGCGGCCCCGCTCGTGCTCGCCGGTTTCGTGGCGCGGCAGGCGCGCCGGCCCGAGTCCGCGCTGCTCGACCTCGGCCTCTTCCGTCAGCGCTCGTTCGCGGCGGGTGTGCTCACGCAGCTTTTCCTGGCGTGCGCGCAGGCGTCGTTCTTCGTCTACCTCGCGCTCTACCTGCAGGACGGCCGCGGGCTGAACGCCCTCGAGGCGGGGCTCGTGTTCACGATCCTTGCGGCTGCGTACGTGGTCGCCTCGGGACCCGCTCCGGAACTGACCAAGCGCTTCGGCCGCTCGGTTGTGGCCGCGGGCGGCGTCAGCCTCGCAGCGGGTCTGCTCTTGATGGCGGCGGCGATCGCGGACGTGGGCGTCGGCGGATCGCTGCTCGTGCTGGTGCCTGGTCTCCTTCTCGTGGGAGCGGGCATCGGCCTCTGCTTCACGCCGCTCACCTCGACCGTCCTGAGCGGGATCGACCCTGCCCGGGCGGGGGCGGCGTCTGGCGCAATGTCGACGGTCACGCAGGTTGGCTACGCGCTCGGTGTGGCGGTGACCGGAGTGATCTTCTTCGGCGCCGGCCATGACCTGGGCCACGCGTTCAAGGAGAGCCTGTTCGAGCTGAGCGCGCTGGCCGTCGGCATCGTGGTGATGTCGAGATTCCTACCCGGCCGTGTCAGAAGCTCGCCGGAACCCGCCCTGGCAGCAAGCAGCTAGGAGCTAGGAGCTTCCCCAATGTGCCCGGCGCGAATCCCGCGCCGGGCACCAAGGCGTGCGAGCGGCGGGACGATCAACCGCTGGATCGCCGGCGGTGGAAGCGGCGGGAAGAGCAGCGTGACCATGTCGCGGTAGGCGTGAGCCATCACGAGTCCCTCGAGCAGCGCGTGCGGCGTCTTCGGAATCGCGCGCTTCGAGAGCCCGCCCGATCGGCTCAGGCGGACGGTGTCCTCGAGGAACTCCTGGAGCGTCGAGGGCGGCCGCACGTGGCAGACCATGTGCACCTCGCCGTTCGACTTGTTCCGGTACGCGTGCCGCGTCCCGGCCGGCACCACCACGGTCTCGCCCGGGCCGGCGTTGACCCACTTCTTGCCGGAGAGGAAGCTGGCCACGCCGGAGAGCACTTCGAAGCGCTCCTCCATCGCGGGATGGATGTGCGGCGTCACGCCTCCGCCCGGGTCGACCCACGTCTCAACGTGGAGCACCTCGCTCCCGTCCTCGTCGGTTGTGCGCGTGAAGCGGAGCCGCTGCTTGAGGACGGGATCCTCGATCACGTCGCCCATGGCCCAACCCCTCCGAAGCGTTCGGGCGTGATCCGCAGGACGTAGCCGGGCGGCGGGTCGTCCATCGGCGGGAACTTCGCGTCGGGACCGAGGTAGACGTGCGCCAGGCGCTGCAGCAGTTCGGGCGCGCCGCCTTCCTCGACCCTGCCGCGCCCGTGCACCACCAGGTACTCGCGCAGCCCGATGTTGTTCAGTCCGCTGCCCTCGACGGACAGGCTCACGCGCGGGTCGCGCTGGATGTTGCGCAGCTTGCGGTGAAGAGGCAGGTGGCCCGCCACGATCTCGTCGCCCTCCACGCCCACCCACACGACGCTCACCTGGGGGCTGCCGTCCGGATTGATCGTGACGAGGTGGACGAGCGCATCCGACTCGAGCAGCTCGCGAGCCTCCGGCGGTATCGGTGCCATCGCGTGGGAGCCTACGCCTCCGCGACCTCTTGCTCGCGCAGCCATTCGATCGTCTGCGCGATCCCCTCGCGTACCCCGATCTTCGCCTCCCAGCCGAGCAGCTCGCGCGCCTTCTCCACCGATGGCCAGCGGCGCTGCACGTCCACCTCGAAGGTCGGAAGGTGCTCGAGCTCGAACTCCTCGGGCGGTCGCCCGCACTCCTCCCAGATCACGCGGGCGATCTCGGCGACGGTCATCTCCTCCTTGGCGGAGATGTTGAAGTCCTCGTTCTCCGCCGCTGGATGCGACATCGCGGTGACGATGCCGTCGGCGATGTCGTCCACGTGAGTGATCGTGCGCGTCTGCTCGCCCGAGCCGAAGATCTGCAGCGGCTTCTGCCCGGAGAGGACCTTGCGGATCACGTCGGGCACCATGTGCGCGATGCCGGGCTCGTCCTCCGGCATCTCGCCGGGGCCGTATGCGTTGAAGGGCCGGCAGATCGTGAACGGCAGGCCGTGCTCGTCCTGGAGCGCGTGGCAGTACACCTCGCCGGCGAGCTTCGAGAAGCCATAGGCCGAGCGCGGGATCGGCGTGTCCGTGATGTGCGCCTCGGTGGTGGGGTACTGGGTGGCGCGCTCGAACACCATGGAGCTCGACACGTACACGAGCCGGTCCACCCGCTCCTCGAGCGCCGCCCGGAAGACCGCGTTGTA
>DATEPK010000193.1:0-16708 GCA_035273245.1 Thermoleophilaceae bacterium | reverse complement strand
AAAACTGCAAGACCAATCGCGATCCACCCGTCGCCATGTGTGCCCGAGACAGACACGATGTTGAGAGCGGTCGCCCATGGCCCGAAGCCCCCGATGATCATGAGGAGTGCGCTCAGCGCTGCGAGCCAATACACGCCAGGCTGGCGACGTAGGGCTGACGACGCCTCTGTGATCGCGTCGTCTGAAACCATGGGCGGCGGTGGGGGAGGGGCATCGGTCCAATGGGTTCCATCCCAATAGTGCAGTCCTGCGCCTGGCTGCTCGTACCAACCTGGTGGCGCAGTCGGCTCCGCGGCAGCCACCACCGGCGGCTCAAACGGCGGAGCTGGTTGTCCTTGTGTCGTCATTGGCTATCCAATCTTGTGGAAGGTCGCGCAATCGCTTGCCTGGAAAGCCTTGTCCGAAGGCAGGATCTGAACTACGACCGGTCCATCCGCGTTGTCGTTATCGAGGATGTCGCTCGTGTCGAGCGATGCCAAACGGGCCCAGTAGCAGCCTGGAGTGGCGGCGGCCCGGTATTCGCCGGGCTGAATGTCTGAGCCCACGAGGAAAGTGCCCGTGCCGGAGAACGAGTTCTCGGCAATCGTGTGCCGGGCACCGCTTACCGCGTCTTGAAGCCGCGAGAGAGTCCCCTGCTCACCCTTCACTTCAGCACGAACGCGGCGTAGTGTCGCTCGCTCCGTCCGCACCTGTTGCCTCACGCTCCCGATCCGGTCCTGGGCGCCTTGCTTCTCTTGCTCAATCTGAGCACGAGCGCTCGCGCGCTCCCGCCCGATTTGAGCGCGTGCCCGCGCGAGTTCTTGCGTCGCCTGATCAGGCTTTCCCGAGCTGCCGCATCCGGCGACGAGTGCGGCCACGGTGAGGGTGAGCAGGCTGTACTTACCTGCGAGTGCCTTTCCTCGTCGGAGGTGTCCACTCCGCGCTAGCACTGCTTGTTCACCGTGATCGGCACGAGCTTTCCGTTGGGGGATCCCTCGCCACAGACGGAGAAGTGCCCAGGAATAATCACGCCGAATAGAGCGTCGGTCTTAACCGAGGCCGTATAGCCAGCTTGCCTTAGCTGCTGCTCGGCGTCCGGGAGAGCTAGACCCTTGACGTTGGGCGCTCCGTGAAGATCCGCCCCGCCGCACGCAAGGAGTGAGGTGGCTGCTGCAATTGCAGCCGCAAGTCCCGCGAGCTTTTTCATGCATACCTCCACGCGTCGGTCAGCGACGCGATCCCCAGCCCTACGCGGTAGTCCCTGCTGCGAGTGCTGTGTCTGTAACTCGGGAGGCCGTCCCCAAGCGAGCCCTGCACCAACTACGTTGCAACGAATCGCTCGATTACGCAAGACCCTCAAATTGGGGAAGTTTCGTGTGACCCATTGGGCCGTCAATCGGGGAGCGTTAGGCGGCCGCCTTGTTCGGCCCCTCGGCGGCTAACCCGTAAAGCCCAGGATGAGGTCGCCCGTCTCGGCCGGCACGTCGAGCTGGGGGCAGTGGCCTATGCCGTCGAGCTCGATCCAGTCGGCATGGGGGAAGTACTCGTCCCGGTAGCGGGCGGCGGCGCGCGGCCACTCGAGGATGCGGTCCGCCGTTCCCCACACGATCCTCACGGGACACTCGATCCGCTCCGCGTCGAGCGGCCAGCCCTCGGTGCGCGCGAGGTCCATCATCAGCTCCGCCCCGGTGCAGCCGGCGGCGCCCTGCAGCTGGTGGGCGATCAGCTCAGGCGGGATGTGCTCGAAGTTGGTGGTGATGAACTCGGTGGCCCTGCGCCGGCCCTCGGGTGTGGCCACGATCGCGTCGGCGTGCGGTGCGGCCGCCTTCACCAGCTCGAGCATCGAGGTGAAGTAGTCGAGCGTCTCGACGAACGACGTGTCTCCCTCCGCCCATCCGCCCGCTGGGGCGAGCGCAACCACGCTACGCGCGCGCCCGCGCGAGGCGAGCTGGAGCGCCACGTAGCCACCGAGCGAGTTGCCGACGATGTGCGCGGTGTCAAAGCCCGCCTCGTCCATCGCGCGTTCCACGCCGTCGACGAGCGTCGAGGCGTTCAGCTCGCCGTCGATCTCGGGCCCGCCCGCGTGTCCCGTGAGCGCCGGGGCGAGCACCTCGTGCCGGCGCTCGAGCGAGGGCAGCACGAGCTCCCACGTGCGCCAGGTGTCCGTGAAGCCGTGAAGGCACACGAGCGGCGGTCCGCTTCCGCCGCGGTGATGAGCGGTGAACGTCGAAATGACGGCTAGACCTTCGCCTTGCTCCACTCCGCCTTGTGGAGCTTCTTGGCGGCCTGGTAGTCCGCCAGCGCCTGCGCGGAGTCCACGTCGCCGAGCGTGGGATGCCACGGGACGAGCTCCTGCGCCGCCTCCACGCCGAAGTGCTTGGCGAGCACCGAGCCGAACGCTTTCACCTTCATGTCGCCGAACCCGGGCAGGCCGGAGATGTTCGCTCGTAGCTCGTCGGAGTCGGCGGCGTCGGACCAGATGCGCTCGGCATGACCGTCGTAGTTGTCGCGCACGTGAACGGCGAGCTCGTGCACGCGCTGTGCCATCGAGCCCGGGAAGCGGTGGATCGCCGGCTTCTCGCGGAACACCGGCTCGAGGTCCGCCTCCGCGAGCGTGTCGGCGTCGAGCGAGCCGAGGCGCTCCTTCAGCGCTAGCGGCCCGTAGAACGCCTTCTGCACGGGCACCTGCTGGTCGAGAGCGAAGCCCACGAGCAGCGCCATCGGATCGGTCGCGATGAGCTGGTTGGCCTCGTCGGAGTCGGTGAAGTAGAGGCGGTCGGGCATGAACCCGATGGTATCCGCGCGGCGCAGGTCCCTAGCCGGCGATTGCCGGGGCGACGTGCGCGAACCGCACCGCCGCCCGCTCTCCCAGCTCCCTCACGAGGTTCGCGTCCGCGGCCTCCAAGCGGAAGAGGCAGGTCTCGTCCTCGGGCACGAAGAGGGCCTCCAGGCAGCGCACTGGCGTGCCCTGGAGGCCCATCTCGCCGGCCGCCGCGCGGACACGGCGTGCCGCGTCCGCGAACCCGTCGTGGCCGGCTGGGGTCAGATAGAGCTCGGCCAGGTATTCGGGCATGAGGCGGTCGGGGAGTTCGTGCTGCGAGTCCGTCTTACTGTCCGAGCTTGACGTCGAACTTGATCTTCTTGCAGCCGCTCTTGTGCAACAGGTAGCTGCCCTTCGCTTCCGTGCGAGACACGAACTTGCCCTTGATCGTGACCAGCGTCTGGATTCCCAGCGTCTGGCCGGCGGGCGTATTGACGGAGTTCTTGTGGCTCGCGTGGAACTTCCCGCTCGACTTCACCGGGATGCCCCAGTCGTAGGTGAAGGTGTACTTCGGGTTGGTGACCGGGGTGCAGACGCCGTCGAAACTGGTCAGGGTCTTGCCCTTCGTGTCGGCCTGGAGCGAGGTGTGCTGGTCGCCATACGACCCAAGGGGCTTTGGTTTTGCCGCGAGCGCGACCCCACAGACGGCGACCACGGCGATCAGCGTTGCGATGGGCACCCGTCGGGTGAGCTTGTGCATGGGTGGACCCTCCTTTGGTTGTTGGATCGGGGCGTCAGCTCGCGGGCGTGACCATGCCGCGATAGACGCAGACGTTGGGGTTGAAGTCCGTGTTCGGCTTACGCAGGTAAAGGCTCAGGCGCGCGTCCTTGCCGTTCGCGTCGGCGTAGACGAGCAGGTTGGTGATCAGGTCGGGGACTTCACCCAGCGAGATGCCCGCGCCCGGGGAGAGCACGTTGTCCACCGTTGTCGCGTTGGTGGACGAGTTCCAGAACCCGCTCACATCGGCCGCTCCGCTCGCCCCAAACGGGTTCTCCACCAAAAGGGACACGCCGGTGGAGTCGCACTGCACCGAGAGCGTGACCCCGAGCACGGTGGTGCTGAGGTGCTGCCAGTTCACGTCCTGGGGGAGCTGTCCCGAGAAGGCTGTCGCGCCCGGGCCCTGCGGCCCGGTCGGGCCCGCTGGTCCCGGGTCGCCCTTCGGCCCGGGAGATCCGGGGTCGCCCTTCGGCCCGGGAGCGCCTTTGAGTCCCGTGAGGCGCGACAACGTCGAGTGCGCGAGCTTCTGCGGGGTCACCGCACCCCGTTTGAGCTGAGCCGCGCCGACGCTGTTCCTGGGCAGCTTGAAGGCGGCATAGGCGCCCCCGCTCAGCGCGAGGAAGAGGGCGATGCTGGCGACAACGTTGGCGTACGTCAGGCGAGAGCGAATCATTCGGCCAACGTAAGCGCGCGGACCTTCCCCTTCAATTCCGGAAATCCCGCTACTTTGCTCCGCTGACTGGAGTTAGGGTCGAGTCGTGATCGACGCGGACTTCGCGATCGTCGGGCGCGAGGCCGAGCTCGCCGAATTGCGCTCATTCGTGAGCGTGCCCGACAGCGGAGCGGTGGTGCTGTTGCTTGCGGGCGAGGCTGGGATCGGCAAGACGGCGCTCTGGCAGGCGGCTCTCGCGGATGCTGAGGCCGCGGGCGTGGCGGTGCGCTCGAGCCGTCCTGGAGAGAGCGAGGCATCGTTCTCGTTCGCCGTGCTGGCGGATCTGCTCGCAGCGGCGCCGGACGAGCTCTTCTTCGCCCTGCCGCTACCGCAGCGCCGCGCCCTCGAAGTCGCACTGCTACGCCGCGAGGCCGGTGATGTCGCACCTCCGATGCACGTGGTGGCAGCGGGCTTTCTCGCGGCGCTCCGGGCGTTGAGCGCCGAGAGTCCGGTGCTGGTCGCGGTCGATGACATCCAGTGGGCCGATCCGGCGTCAGCCGCGGCGCTGGAGTTCGCCCTCCGACGGATCGGGCCCGGCGAGCGGGTGCGCTTCCTGCTGGCCCGCCGGTCCGGCGGCGGCCCTGGCCTGGATCTCGCGTCCGCGCTGGTGCCGGAGCGGCTGGCGCGACTCGAGCTGGGTCCGATGAGCTTCGGTGCCATTCAGCACCTGCTCGGCATGCGCCTGCCCTCGCGTCTGCCGCGTCCCGCCGTCAGACGGATTCACGACGTCTCGGGCGGCAATCCGTTCTACGCACTTGAGCTCGCCCATGCGCTCCTGCGCCATGGGACCCGGCTCGACCTCTCCGGCGATCTGCCGGTGCCCGACACGCTCAGCGCGCTCGTGGCCTCGCACCTCGACGCCGCGGGGCCGGAGGCCGCTCAGGCACTGCTGATCGTGACGCTTCTCGCGGACGCGCCAGAGGGACTCGTGGTCCAAGCCGCCGCGGGAGGTGGCGGTGTGGAGCGAGCGCTCGCGGCCGGGTTCCTCGTGCGCGACGGCGGCCGCCTCCGCCTGGCCCATCCACTCTTCGGTTCCGTCCTCGCCGCTCGCACCTCGCCCGAGGACCGGCGCTTGGCGCACCTGGAGCTCGCGTCGCTCGTGGCCGATCGGGAGGAGAGGGTGCGGCATCTGGCGCTCGGGAGCCTGGCACCCGACCGGCAAGTGGCCACTGAGCTGGATGAGGCGGCAGACGCCGCGGCGGCACGCGGCGCCACGGTGGCCGCAGCCCAGCTCGCGGAGGCCGCCTGGCGATTCACGCCCATGGAGGACGTGGAGAACCGCACTGAGCGACTGCTCGACTGCGCCGAGCGCCACCGCAGGGCGGGCGCCGTGGAGCGGGTCACGGAGCTGCTCGAGCCGGAGCTGGACGCGCTTCCCGACGGTCCCGTGAAAGCGCGGGCGCTGCTCCTGCTCTCCCAGCGCGAGGAGACACCGATACGCCTGGGGCGACTCGACGAGGCGCTCGAACATGCTGATGCAGCGATGAGAGCCGAGATCCTCGCGGAGAAGTCGTTCTCGTCTGCGCTCGGGCAGGTGGACGACGTGCCCGCCGCTCGCGAGTGGGCGGCCGAGGCCCTCTCCCTGGCGGAAACCGTGGGCGACGAGGCCCTCACCGCCCTGTGCCTCACCACGCTCGCCTGGACCGAGGCCCTCCTGGGCCGCGAGGTCGAACACCTGCTCGGGCGGATCGAGTCATCACAGCTCCACCGGCTCGCAAGCTACGACCACCCCGGCCGGCTCCGCAGCGTGCGTGCGATCTGGCGCGGAGAGCTCGACCAGGCTCGGGCGTCGCTGGAGGCGCTGTTCTCGCGCGAGCATGCCCAGGAGGAGGAATGGGCCATCACCGTGTTCGCCGTCCACCAGGCGGAGCTCGAGATGAGAGCGGGCGACTGGCATGCGGCGAGCCGCACGTGCGAACTCATGCGCGAGGGTCTCCTCGTGGGGGCCGCCGAGCCCCGGCTGCGTGCCTGCGTTGCGGCCGCGCGCGGCGACCGGCAGCAGGCCGAAGCTGCAGCCGCGGTTGCGCTGAACCTGCGTGGAACGTACTCCGACCGGTGGCAGCGCATAGACGCCACGCGTGCGCGCGGCCTCGCCGCGCTCTTCACCGGCGATGAGGAGCAGGCGGTCGTGCACCTGTCGGAGGTGGCCGACGCGGTGACGCTGGGAGGCGTCCGCGACCCGGGAGCCTTTCCATTCGCGCCGGATCTGGTGGAGGCGCTCGCCGCGACAGGCCGCTTCAGTGAGGCAGAGGTCGTGCTGGAGTGGCTCGAGCGGCTGAGTGCGGAGCAGGAGCACCCGTGGGGACTCGCAAGCGCGGCTCGCGCGCGCGGGGTGCTAGCGGCGGCGCGCGGCGAGGACAAGCGAGCCGAAACCGCACTCCATGAAGCGCTCGAGCTCCACGCGCGGCTCGCGCTGCCGTTCGATGAGGCGCGCGCTCGCCTTGCCCTCGGCGCCCTGATGCGCCGAGCGAAGCGCCGCGCCGAAGCCCGCCGTTTCCTCGAGGCCGCAGCCGCCGCGTTCGAGAGCCTGGGCTCGCCGCCGCTGGCAGAGCGAGCGCGCGATGAGCTTTCCCGCCTCGGCGGCCGGCGCACGAGCCCCGGGCTGACCCCCACGGAGCGCCGCATCGCGGAGCTGGTGGCGCAGGGAAACACGAACCGCGAAGTGGCCGCGAAGCTCGTGGTGACCGCCGGCACCGTGGAGGCGCACCTCACGAGGATCTACGGCAAGCTCGGGATCCGCTCCCGCACCGAGCTCGCCGGCAAGATGCTCGCGGGAGGGCCGGATGTGCCCGCCGGGGAGCGCTGAGCGTCACAACCAGCGAACCGCCGCCCGCCGCTGTAGTTTCTCCGCACACTTCCAAGGGAGGCGCGGATGAGGGCTTCAGAGATGCGCGAGGTGGGCCGGCTGGCGGGCGAGGCGGTGGGCGGGTTCGCCTCGTTCGTGGGAGACATGCACCAGGGGATCGCGTCGCGGACCTTCAAGGCGCTCGGCCCGCTCGGGCTCCCCACGCGGCTGGTGCACGACCGCGCCACCGGCACGATCTACCCAGCGGTCCGGCGCGCGCTCGCGGCCGGCCCGCGCTCCGGTGCCAACCTCGTCGCGCGCAAGGTGCCCGCCGACGCGCTACCGGCCTCGGCGTCGCGCGTGGGCAGCCTCGCACTCGGAGCGCTGAACGGAGCGATCGGCGACGCTCTTCATCGCACCGGGAGTGACCTCGCGCTCACGATGACGGCCCGGGCCGAGGGCACGCCCACACCCAGGCTCGCCGTGTTCGTGCACGGCCTCTGCGAGACCGACGACGCCTGGCGGCTTCTCTCCGACCGGCCGACGTACGGCGACCTGCTGCGCGCGGACCTCGGCTACACGCCCGTCTACGTCCGCTACAACACCGGGCTCCACATCTCGGACAACGGCAGGCAGCTGTCCGAGCTGCTCGACGGCCTGGTGCGCGACTGGCCCATGCCGGTGAGCGAGATCGTGCTGATCGGCCACTCGATGGGAGGGCTCGTGAGCCGCAGTGCATGCCACCAGGGGCACGACGCGGGGGCCGCCTGGGTCGAGCCGCTGCGGCACGTGTTCTGCCTCGGCACGCCTCACCTGGGCGCGCCGCTCGAGAAGGCCGCGAACGTGGCCGGCTGGGCGTTCGGCCGCCTGCCGGAGACGCGCGCGTTCGCCAAGCTGATGAACGGACGCAGCTCGGGCATCAAGGACCTGCGCTTCGGCTCCTGTGCGGAGGCCGACTGGTGCGACTGCGACCCGGACGAGTTCCTGCGCAACCGCTGCCAGGACGTGCCGTTCCTCGAGACCGCCACCTATTACTTCATCGGCGCGACGCTCTCACGCGAGCAGGGCGGCATGCTCGGCCAGCTGGTGGGCGACCTGCTCGTTCGCTACCCAAGCGCCTCAGGCAGCGGGCGCCGCCGCCGGATCGGCTTCGAGATCGACAACGGCCTCCACCTCGGCGGCGCCACCCACTTCCACCTGCTCAACCACCCGGCGGTATACGAGCAGCTCCGCTCGTGGCTGGTACGGCCGCGCGCGCTGGCGGCCGTGTGAGCAGCGCCATCGCGGCGAGCGCCCCGGTGGCGAGCAGCGCGATGGTGAGTGCCATGGGCGTGGCCGTCTGCTTGCCCGCCACGCCCACGAGCGGCGCCACGCCCGCGCCCACCACGAACTGAAGCATCCCGAGGAGCGCGGAGGCGCTGCCCGCCGTCTCCGGGTGATCGGTCATTGCAAGCGCCGTCGAGTTCGGCATCACCACGCCCACGGACGACACCACGACGAACAGCGGCACCAGCACGGCCCACACGCCCAGACCGCCGGCGAGCACCACCGTGAGCAGGGCGATCCCCGCCGCCGCCGCGGCGAGCAGCGCCATACCCAGCAGCGCCCGCGGCGTCCTGTACGCGAGCAGCCGGTGGTTGAGCTGGCTCGCGGCAACGATCCCGCACGCGTTCACCGCGAAGATCGCGCTGAACACCTGCGGCGACACGCCGTAGATGTCCTCGAGCACGAACGGCGAGCCGGCGATGTAGGCGAACATCGCAGCGAAGGAGAGACCGCAGGTGAGCGCATAGCCCGCGAACACGCCGTCGCTCATCAGCGTGCGCATCGTGGTGAAGGTCGCGCGCAGGCCGTCTGCGCGGCGGCGCTCCGGCGGCAGCGTCTCGCGGAAGCCGACCGCGGTGGCGAGAAGCAGCGCCAGTCCGATCGCCGCCAGTGTGACGAAGACGCCGCGCCACGAGGTGACCTTGAGGAGCTGTCCGCCGATCACGGGCGCGAGGATCGGCGCGAGCCCGTTCACCAGCATGAGGATCGAGAAGAAGCGCGCGGCGCGTACGCCCGAGTACATGTCGCGCACAGCGGCGCGTGAGATGACTATCCCGGCCGCGCCCGCGAGGCCCTGGACGAGGCGCAGCCCGGTGAGCACCTGCACGTTCGGCGCGAGCGCGCAGAGGAGCGACGCGGCGGCGTAGGCGGCCACGCCCAGGAGCAGCGGGCTGCGGCGCCCGAGCCGGTCGCTCAGCGGCCCGGCCAGCAGCTGGCCGAGCGCGAGGCCGATCAGGCACGCGGTGAGGGTGAGCTGCGCGGCGGAGGCGCTTGCGTGGAAGCCGCGCGCCATCTGGGGCAGTCCCGGCAGGTACATGTCGATCGAAAGGGGTCCGAACGCGGTGAGCGACCCCAGGACGGCGACGAACAAGAGCCGCCGGCGGCGGGAGGTGGGGGCGGACGCGTCCACAGCGGGGAAATCTAGATGGGGGTCACCCAACGGCCGAATGGAGCCTTACCCGCATGGGCGCTCGGGCGGTTCGCGGCGAGTCTTCTTCTCGGATGCTCCCCCGGACCAGTAGGCCTCAATGACCATTCGAACGTTCGACATACGCGCGAGTCGTCGAGCGATGGATGGCGCGGCCTTGGGTGGAGCCATCCGCGTGTTGGTGGTGGATGACCACACCGCCGTCCGCATCGGCCTCGGTGGGCTCTTGGAGGACCGTTCGGACATAGAGGTGGTCGCCACCGCCGCGAGCGCGCGGGAGGCGCTGGCCGATGCGGCACGGGTCGCCCCGGACGTTGCCGTGGTGGATTTCCACCTCGGCGACGGCGACGGCCTGACGTTGTGTCGAGCTATGAAGCGCCTCCCGCGTCCGCCTCGCGTCCTCGTCTACAGCGCCTATGCCGACGGACCGCTCACCGCCGCGGCAGTGGTCGCCGGCGCGGATGCGGTGCTCAGCAAGGGAACGCTTGGCGAGGAGGTGGTCAGGACGATCCGGACCCTCGCCCATGGCCGGCGTGCGATCCCGCCCATACCCCGCGCCGTGCTGCGGTCGCTCCGCGCGCGGCTCGAGCCTGCCGACCAGTCGATCCTCGGGATGCTCATCCAGGGCATCACCCCCTCCGAGGTCGCGTCGGTGCTGCGCATCAGCCAGTCTCGGCTCGAGTCGCGCCGGGCGGCCATTGTTCATGCGTTGATGGCGGTGACCCCGAACGGGTCGTCGCGCGAGCCCGCCCTCACATGGGGCTGAATGGGCATGCGCAGACCAAGACCGCTCGCGTGCTGGTCGTCGACGACCATTCGGCAGTGCGCGAGGGGATCGAGGCACTTCTCGCAGGAGAGCCCGGACTCGAGCCGGTGGGGTCGGCGGGACGGGCTGAAGAAGCGCTCGAGCTCGCGCGCGAGACGCGGCCCGACGTAGCGATAGTCGACTTCCAGCTGGGCGACCGCGACGGGCTGTCGCTGTGCCGCCAGCTCAAGGAGCTTCCCGACCCCACGCGCGTGGTGCTCTACAGCGCGTATGCCGACGGCCCGCTGGCCATCGCCGGCGTGATCGCCGGCGCCGACGGCGTGGTGCACAAGGCCACACTCGCCGGCGAGCTGTGTGACACCGTCCGCGCCGTGGCCGCGGGACGCACCGCGATCCCGCCGCCGCCGCCGCGCGTGCAGGCGGTGGTGGCCGCGAAGCTCGACCCCGAGGATCTGCCGATCCTCGCGATGCTCATCGACGGGACCGATCCGGACGAGATCGCGACCGTGCTCGGCATCCGCCCCCGCTGGCTCGCCGCACGCCGCTGGGCGATGCTCGAGCGACTGCGCCGCATGCCCACCCGGCGAGGCACCGACTCATCGGACTGGCCGACTGGCGCACTTCCTGCCTAAGCTGAGCGGTGGGTATGACTCGCCGTACCGAGCCGGCCTCGCCGGCCCACAGCAATGGCTCCCTGGGTGAGCCGCGCGCCGTGGTCGGGCAGTACACACCTCTCTTCAGGCGCGTAGCGGCGCTGAACGCCGCGGTGGTGATCGGCGCGTGCATCGTGACGATCCTCGTGCTGTCGCCGAGGAAGCTCCACACGTTCGCCGCGAGCGAGGCGATCGTGCTCGCGGCGGCACTTGCGCTCGTGGTGCTGATCAACCTCGTTCTGCTGCGCCGGGCGCTGCGGCCGCTCGAGGCGCTCACAGCGCTCGCCCGCAAGGTCGACCTCACGCGACCAGGGCAGCGCGTGCCGGTCGACGGCTACCGGTCCGAGGTCACGGAGCTCGCCACAACCTTCAACGAGATGCTCGCCCGGCTCGAGAATGAGCGACGCGACGCCACGCGGCGCGTGCTCGCGGCGCAGGAGCGCGAGCGTCTTCGGATCGCGCAGGAGCTGCACGACGAGGTGGGGCAGACGCTCACCGCAGTGCTGCTCCAGCTCGGGCGGAGTGCCCGGCAGGCGGATCCGGAGCTCGAGGCGGAGCTGCTGGAGACGCAGGAGACGGCACGCGCCTCGCTCGAGGATGTGCGCCGGATCTCGCGCGAGCTGCGGCCCGAGGCGCTCGACGACCTCGGGTTGACGAGTGCGCTCGTGGCACTCACCGAACGCTTTTCCCAAGGCGGTGCGCTGAAGGTGCGCCGTGACGTAGATCGCGAGCTGCCGCAGCTCAGCGAGGAGGCGGAACTCGTGATCTACCGGGTTGCGCAGGAGGCGCTCACCAACGTCGCCCGCCACTCGGGCAGCGACACCGCGCAGCTCAGCCTCACCCGCTCCAACGGGTCGCTGACGCTGCGCGTGCTCGACGACGGCCACGGGTTCGACCCGCAACGCGGCGAACGCGGCGGTCTGCGCGGCATGCGCGAGCGCGCGGTGCTGGTGGGCGCGCAGCTGGCCGTGATGCGCCGGCCAAGCGGCGGGACTGAGGTGCGCCTTCGCGTGCCGCTCGGGGAGCGCGCCTCGTGACCCCGCTGAAGACGCGCATCCTGCTTGCGGACGATCACGCCGTTGTACGGCGCGGCCTGCGGCTCGTGCTCGAATCCGAGCCCGACCTCGAGGTCGTGGCCGAGGTGGGGGACGGGGCCGAGGCCGTGGAGCGCGCCCTCGGCGACGACGTGGACCTCGCGATCCTCGACGTCACGATGCCGCGCATGACCGGCCTGCACGCCGCCTCCGAGCTCCACCGGCGCCGCCCCGAGCTTCGCGTGCTGATCCTCTCCATGCACGACAACGAGCAGTACCTGTTCGAGGCCCTGAAGGCGGGCGCCTCCGGCTACGTGCTCAAGTCCGTGGCGGACCGCGACCTGGTGGAGGCCTGCCGAGCGACCATGCGCGGCGAGCCCTTCCTCTACCCCGGCGCCCTGACCGCGCTCATCAAGGACTTCCTCGAGCGTGCGCGCGCGGGGCAGGACGTGGGCGACCCGCTGAGCCCGCGCGAGACCGAGATCGTGAAGCTCATCGCCGAGGGACACACCGGCCGGGAGATCGCGGAGTCGCTCGTAATCAGCGAGAAGACGGTGGAGCGCCACCGCTCCAACATCCTCGAGAAGCTGGGAATGCGCGACCGCGTGGAGCTCACGCGCTACGCGATCAGGCGCGGCCTGGTAGAGCCGTAGGAGGCCGGCTTATTCCGGCTCGGGAGCCTCTTCGCCCGGCCAGGATCCGGTGACCTTCGCGAAGCCGCGGCGGCTCTGGTGGTCCGCGAGCCCTCGCATCAGCCTGAAGATCGCGCCCTCGAGGGCGAGTGCGGCCACGAGCTTGCCCATCGAGATCTCGCGGTGCTTGGCCTCGGGCGGCTCCTCCTCGTCGATCAGGCCCCAGATCTGCTCGAAGACCTTCTTCGACACGAGTCCCGCGATCAGCCCGCCAACGATGCTGAACGGCAGGAAGAGCAGCTTCATCTCAGTTCTCCTTCGGCTCGACGCGCGGTTCCATCGCGATCGTATCCCGCGGCGGCACACCGGCCTCGAGCTGGCGCCCGCGCTCGAGCTCTGCGTTCAGCTCGGCGCCGAGCAGTACGGCAATGTTGGAGATCCAGAGCCAGACGAGGAACGCGATAACGCCTCCAAGCGCGCCGTAGGTCTTGTTGTAGGAGCTGAAGTTCGCGACGTAGAGGGCGAACAGCGCCGACGCGACGATCCAGACAACCACGGCGAGCAGGCCACCCGGGGTCAGCCAGCGGAAGCGCTGCTGCTTCACGTTGGGGGCCGCCCAGTAGAGGATCGAGAAGATGAAGGCCACGACCAGGATCAGCACCGGCCACTTGGCGATGTCCCAGATCTTCACGGCGGTGTTGCCCACGCCGACGAGGTCGCCCACGCGCTTGGCCAGGCCGCCCGTGACGACCACCGCCACGGCGCTGACGGCCACGAGTATCAGCGTCACCACGGTGATGAGCAGCTGCACGGGGCGCTTCAGATAGAACGGCCGCCCCTCCTCGATCTCATATATGGCGTTGGAGGCGCGCATGAACGCGCCCACGTAGCCGGACGCCGACCAGATCGCGGCGCCAATACCCACAAAGAACAGAACGCCGGCCGCGCCCTGGCTCTTCTGCATGTTGGTGATGGCGTTCGTGAAGATCTGCCTGCCCGGCCCCGGCGCAAGCGTGTTGAGGTTGTTGATGAGCGGCTGGGTGGCCGAATGCCCGACGAGGCCAAGGATCGAGACGAGAGCGATGAGAGCGGGGAAGATCGCCAGCACGCCGTAGTAGGTGAGCGCGGCCGCCCAGTCCGTGAGGTTGTCGTTCGAGAACTCCTTCACGGTGCGCTTGAGAACGCCGAACCACGAGCGGCCACGGAGATCCGTGGGGCTCTCGGGGGCGCGGGCTGTGGTGGTTGACCTGTCCGTGGTCTGACTCTCGCTCATGGAGTGAGCTTTTCCGAGCTGGGCCGGCGCAAACCAGTCATGCGCGAGAACGCCCAGCTCGCCGGCGCTTGGCCGGCGAGCTGGGGTACTGCGGAGGGAGGGGGAGAGAGGTGAGCGCGGGGCGCCGGCGGATTTGCCAGCGTCTGCGATCACTGTTGGCATGCACGGTACGCCCCTGTGGCTCATGAGTCCAATGCATCTTTTACACTGAACCGATGCAGACAACGCATGGGTTGCCCTTGCGAGTGAGCCTCGACGAGCTGCGCTGGTTCGTGGCCGTGGCCGAGCGCGGGCGAGTCACACAGGCCGCGGAGGAGCTCCACATCAGCCAGCCGGCGCTATCGCGCGCGCTGGCGCGGCTGCAGCGCGAACTTGGGGTCACGCTGTTCGACCGTCGCGGCCGCAATCTGCACCTCAACCGTTACGGAGAGGTGTTCCTCGCACACGCCCGCCGGGCGCTGGCGGAGGTCGAGTCCGGCCGCGAGGCGGTGGAGGACCTTGCCGGAGACGAGCACGGCACGGTGTCGCTCGGCTTCGCGCCGACCCTGAGCACGTGGCTCGTGCCCGCGCTCGTCTCCGCGTTCCGCAGCGAACACCCTGGGCCCCGCTTCCAGCTTCACCAGGACTCCGTGGGCCAGCTCGTGAACGCCCTGCACGAGGGCGCCGCGGATCTCCTGCTCACGCCCCGGCCGGGCGATCCGCGCCTGAGCTGGCGGGAGCTCGGCGGCGAGCGGCTCCAGCTCGTGGTGCCGCCCGCACACAGGCTCGCGGGGCGCAAGCGCGTGAGGCTTGCGGAGGCGGCCGGCGAGCGCTTCGTGATGCTCAAGCACGCGTTCGACTTCCGTGATCTCGTGGAGGACCTCTGCCGCGGCGCGGGCTTCGAGCCCGAAAGCGGCTTCGAGGCCGAGGACGTGGCCAGCGCGCGGGCGCTCGTCGCGGCCGGGCTGGGCGTGGCGGTGGTTCCGCCTCTCCACGGCGGCGGCGCGGGGCTCGGCGCGGCCGCGCCCCACGTCGAGCTGAGCGACAGCACGGCGGTGCGCAGCATCGGCATCGTGTGGGACGAGAACCGCTACCGCTCGCCCGCCACCGAGCTCTTTCGCAAGTTCGCGCTCGAGCGCGGGCGCCAACTCGCTCAGGCCTGAGCGGGACTGTCCGGTTCAGTGGACTCTCAGGAAGCGCTCACCCAGGCTTCATCGTCTGGCCGGACACTCACGTGGACCATGACGATCTCCGCACGCCGGGCGTGATCGAAGCAGTCGAGCGCTTCGACTGCTTCGGCTCGAGCTGCGCAGTGCTCGTGATCGGAGACGGCGCCGAGCAGGCGGCGCGGCTCGTCCGCCGGCGCATGCTCCGCTGGCACGAACGCTTCTCGCGCTTCGAGCCGGACAGCGAGCTGTCGCGGCTGAACGACGACCCTCGCGGCCGCCTGGAGGTCACGAGCACGATGGCGCGGCTGGCGGAGGCTGCCGTGTGGGCGGCAGCGGAGACCGGCGGGCTCGTGGACTCCACGCTCGTCGCCGAGATCGAGCAGGCGGGCTACGTGTCCGACCTGGGCGAGGCGCTGCCGGCGAGCGCGGCCTTCGCGAACGCGCCGGCCCGGAGGCCCGCGAGCGCGCGCGCGGTGGAGTGGTGGCGCGAGCTGAAGGTGGAGAACGGCACGCTCATCCGGCCGCCGGGCCTCCGCCTCGACAGCGGCGGGCTTGGCAAGGGCCTGTTCGCGGACCTCGCGGCGGAGACGCTTGCCGGCTACCGGAGCTTTGCGGTCGACTGCGGCGGAGACCTCCGGCTTGGCGGCAGCGGCGACCTCGCGCGACGGGTGGACGTGGCGAGCCCGTTCGGCGGCGAGATCATCCACAGCTTCGAGCTCACAGGTGGCGGCGTGGCCACGAGCGGCATCGCCAAACGCAGCTGGCTCGACGCGAGCGGCTCGCCCGCGCATCATCTGCTCGACCCTGCCACGGGGCGCCCCGCGTTCACCGGTGTGGCGCAGGCCACGGCGCTCGCGCCCACCGCAGTGGAGGCCGAGACGCTCGCCAAGGCAGCGATCCTCAGCGGCGCTGAGCGCGCGCCGAGCTGGCTTCGCCACGGCGGCGTGCTGGTGCTGGAAGATGGCTCGCACCAGCTCGTGCCGACGCCGTAAGAGGGCTAGTGCACCTCGATTGAGAAGACGGCCTCGTAGCGCTCGCCCGGCTCGAGCAGCCGGAGTTCGGGGCCGGCCGTGACGAGTGCGTTGGTGGGCGCGGTCATCGGCTCGTACGCGATCACGTCGTCGTCCGGCGGCGCGTACACCTGGGAGTAGCCGTATCCCGACTCGAACCTGAGCTCGACCCGGCGCCCTCCGCCCGCGAGCACGAACGGCTCGCCTTGCGGCGGGGCCTCGAAGGCGTCGTCGAAGGTGCGCTCTCCGAGCGGGCCCGAGTCCACTTGCACGTCCTGGCGCTCGCCGGTCGGCAGATTGCGCTCGTCGAGCACCAGGCGGGTTCGTACCGGCACCTCGATCTCCCACTCGGAGCGGGGCACGTCGGGCAGCTGGAGGTAGGGATGGAAGCCGAACGAGATCGGCACTTGCACACCGGCGCTCGCGGTCACGCGCGCGGCGATCGTGAGTTTGGAGCCCGCCACGCTCGCCTCGAGCTCGAGCAGGTGGGGGAAGGGGAACGCGGCGAGCAGGTCGGGACGGTCCGCGAAGTCGAGGCTCGCCCTGAGCCGGTCGCGGCCCGCGCTCTCCACACGCCAGCCCGAGTCGGCCGCCAGCAGGCCGTGCATCGGCAGGCCATTCGGATCCCTCGTCGGCGTGGCGGCAGGCGGCTCGGCATCGAGCACCACCTCCCGGCCCGCCACCTCGAAGCGCTCGGCCGAGAG
>DATEPK010000192.1:0-3882 GCA_035273245.1 Thermoleophilaceae bacterium | reverse complement strand
CGCTAGCGCGCCGAACGCCACGCCCTTGTTGTTCGCGTTCGTGATGTCGAGGATGCCGGCGAACACCTGGCGCCGCTCGCCCGGCAGGAGCGAGCTGCGGATGATCGACTTGGTGAGCTGATCGGCCACCATCACGAGGCCAACGACGATCAGCACCCTCCGCCAGCTCGAGATCACGGCAGCCGCCCTCCCGCCGCCTCGGCATCCACTCCCTCGAGACGCACCACCTTGTCGCGGGCAGACGCCCCCCTGATCAGGCCGACCCGGCCCGGCGCCACCCCTACCGCGTTCGCCAGGAGCCGGCAGAGTGCGTCGTTCGCCCGGCCGTCGACCGGCGGCGCGGTCACGCGCACGAGCAGCGCTCCGGCCCGCTCCCCCACGATCTCGTCGCCGCGCGCACGCGGCTGAAGGCGTACACGGACAAGCGCGTCCCCCTCGCGTTCGGAGAGGTAGGAGCGCACGGCCATCGCGCTAGCCGTGGATCAGCCCTACGACGATCTGCCCCACGATGATGAGCACGAACATCGCCACCGCCGCGCTGAGGTCGATCCCCGCCCCGCCGAAGCGCAGCGGCGGCATGAAGCGGCGGAAGATGTTCAGGTACGGGTCCGTGACCTCGTGGATGAACGTCAGCACCACCTCGAGCCAGCGGTAGTAGGGCATCCGCGGGATCCAGCTGAGCAGGATGCGGATGAAGATCAGCACGTAGTAGACGATCAGCAGCGTCTCCACGTAGGTGGCCACGTCCACCCGGCTGATCGCCAGCGGGAGGATCACCGCCTGCCGCCCTCCACCACCGCGGTCACCGCGTCATGGAACGCGGCCCTCAGGCCAGCGCGCTCGAGCGCCTCGAGGCCGCGCGCGGTGGAGCCTCCCGGCGAGGTCACGCGCCGGCGAAGGCCGGCCGTGTCGTGCCCGGTCTGGCGCAGCACCTCGGCCGTGCCCCCGAGGGTCTCCACGGCCATCAGGCTCGCGTCCGCCGGCTGCAATCCATGGCGCACCCCCGCGTCCACCATCGCCTCGGCCACCAGCGCGACGAACGCCGGGCCGCAGCTCATGAGCGCCATCGCCGGCTCGATCAGCGGCTCGTCAAGGCGCACCACCACGCCCACGCGCTCGAACAGCTCCACCACCTCGTGCTCGGGCCCGACGGCCGCGTGGCGCCCGGGCGCGTAACAGGACACCCCGCGGCGCACCTCGGCCGGGATGCTCGGCAGGAAGCGGTACACGGGCACGCCGGGGTATGCGCGCTCCACGTCCTCGAGCTTCACGCCGCCGAGGATCGACACGATGGCCTTCGCCTTGCCCTCGGTGGAGTGCGCGACCGGCTCGAGCTGGCCCGGCTTGTGGGCCAGCAGCACCGCGTCGGCGCGCTCCGCCACCTCGGCATTCGAGCCGAGCGCCTCGCCGCCAAGCTCGGCCGCGAGCGCCTCCGCCTTCTCATGCACTGCATCCGCCACGAGCACGGGCTCGCCGAAGCCGCGCGCCAGCGCGCTCGCCATGTTGCCTGCACCGATCAGCCCGAGCTGCATTGGCGGCGAAGGATACGAGCGCGGGGCGAGCGCCCCACGCTACGACTGGTTGAAGAAGCCCTTCTCGATGAGCCGCGCGCGCTCTTCCGCCGATACCTCGACGTTGCGCGGCGTGAGCAGGAACACCTTGTCGGCGATCCGCTGCATCCCGCCGTCGAGCGCGTACGTGAGCCCGGAGGCGAAGTCGATCAGCCGCTTGGACAGCTCGGTGTCCGTTCCCTGCAGGTTGAGGATCACCGGGATCGTGTCCTTGAACTGGTCCGCGATCTGCTGGGCGTCGTTGAAGTTCTTGGGGATGACGAGGTGCACCTGCACCCCGCCGGCGCGCCCGCCATTCTCGACGGGGCGCAGCACGCGCGTGCGGCTGCCGGAGCGCGGTGGGGCGTCGTCCTCGGCGAAGATGTCGTCGATCTCGTCGCGGCGGCGGCGCGAGGAGAGCCGCCGCACGTTCGGGCGCTCGCGATAGCGGTCCTCGAGCTCCGCCTCGGGCTCGGGCTCTTCGTCGTAGTAGCCGTCGTCCTCCACGTCGGCAAGGCCGAAGTAGACGAGCGCGCGGTGCCAAGTGTCGCGTAGCGCCATGATGCGGTCTTTCGCCCGTTGTACGGGAAATCCTGCGATTTACACGTTACAGCGTTATCTAGCCTCGGGCCAGCAGTGAACGACGCCAAGAACCCCCTCCAATTCGAGCTGAAGAGCGGCTCCGTGACGCTTCGCGGCGAGCAGGCCGGCGAGGGCGAGGCGGTCGTTCTCCTCCATGGTCTCACGGCCACGCGCCGCTATGTGGTGATGGGCTCGCACTACCTGCCGAACCACGGCAGGCGGACCGTGGCCTATGACGCGCGCGGCCACGGGGAGTCGGGTCCGGCGGCCGAGCACGATGCCTACGAGTACTCGGATCTGGTGGCCGACCTGGGGTCCGTGCTCGACGAGCTCGGCCTCGAGCGGGCGATGCTGGCCGGGGCGTCGATGGGAGCACACACGGCCGTCGCTTTCGCACTTGCGCACCCCGAGCGCGTGTCCGGGCTCGGGCTGATCACCCCCGCCTTCGACGGCCGCATCCGTGAGGAGGGGCTCGCCGAGTGGGATGCGCTCGCCGACGGTCTCGAACGCGGCGGCGTGGAGGGCTTCGTGGAGGCGTGGACGCCGCCGAAGGACGAGCGCTGGCGCGAGACGGCCACGCTGGTGGTCAGGCAGCGCCTCGCGCGGCATAGGCATCCCGAGGCCGTGGCGGACGCGCTGCGCGTGGTGCCGCGCTCGAAGCCGTTCGAGTCGCTCGAGCAGCTGGACGGGCTCGAAGTGCCTGCCCTCGTCGTCGGCAGCCGCGACGAGTCCGACCCGGGCCACCCGCTGGCGGTCGCCGAGGACTACGCGCGGCGGCTGCCGCGCGCCCGCCTGCTCGTCGAGGAGCCTGGGAAGTCCCCACTCGCATGGCAGGGCGCGCAGCTGTCGCGCGCGATCGACGAGTTCCTGAACGTCAGCTAGCGCACTTGGGCACGCCGATCTGGCGCCACTTGGCGTCCTCGCTGCTCGACAGCTTGTTCGCCTGCGTCTGGAACTTCCTGATCACCTGCACGGGATTGCCGCTGCCGGACAGCGCGCTCTTCGTCTGACTGAGGAGCGCCAGCTCCTGCCTGTTGAGCGACACGATCTGCTTGTACTGCCCCGCGAAGTTCGACGGCGGGTTGATCGCTGCCAGCTTGTCCACGTACGGCTTGGCCACCGCCATCGTCTTGTTGATGAAGGGGACGATCGCCGTGGCCGTCTTCGGCTTCGGCACCGAGTCGATCTTCTGCTGCGCCTGTGTGCAGAGCTGCGATACCTGGCTGCGGAACTGCGCCGGCGACGTCGAGCTCGTCTTGCTGCTCGTGCCGCCGGCGGTGGCGCTGGTGCTGCTTCCGCCTCCGCCGCCTCCGCACCCCGCGGCTGCGGTGGCAGCGGTTAAGAGCAGCGCCAGTCCAGTACGTCGCATGTGGCCTCCCGTCTCGATTACACCATGCCGCCTTGAGCGGTAAAGGAGGCACTACCCCAGAGCCGAGCGACTCATGCAAGAGCCGGCGGAGCGCCGGGGCGAATGGTCCGGCGCTCCGCTGTTACAGCGCTACGAGTTGCTCCCCAGCACTCGGCGCTGGATCCGTGCTGTGCGCACCACGGCGAATGCAGTGCCGCACAGGGCGATGCCGAGGGCGGCTGAGGCGAGCACGAGCGCGAGGGTGTGGTCTGACCCCTGTGTGATGGTGCGCACCTCGCGCACAATCACGCTCGGGGCCGGGGCCGGAGAGGCCTTGTGCTGGCGCACATCGGCCTGCTGGCCCGTTCCGGCTGTGATGGTGGATCCCGCGAATGCCGCCGG
>DATEPK010000191.1:0-6444 GCA_035273245.1 Thermoleophilaceae bacterium | reverse complement strand
ACGGGCTGCCGGCGCGCCTCCCACCAGCGCAGGCACGCCTCGAGCACGTCCGGCAGCGGATAGCGATCGTTCACCGGCATCAGCTGCGAGCGGAGCGCCTCGTCGGCCGCGTGGAGGGAGAGCGCCAGGCGCACGGGCGGTCCGTCCTGCGTCATCCGCTCGATGCCGGGGATCCATCCCACCGTGGAGATCGCGGTGCGGCGCGGGGTGATGCCGAGGTCCGGCAGCCGCTCGCACGCGGCGAGCACATTTTCGAGGTTCATCAGCGGCTCGCCCATGCCCATGAAAACCGCGTGGTTCACGTCCTCCTTGCGGCGGAAGTGGAGCGCCTGGTCGAGGATCTCGGAGGCCGTGAGGTTGCGGCCGAACTTCATCTGGCCGGTGGCGCAGAAGGTGCACGTGAGCGGGCAGCCCGATTGACTAGAGAGGCACAGCGAGCGGCGGCCGTCGCGATATCGCATCAGCACGGCCTCCACCGGCCTGCCGTCGTGAGTGTGGAACAGCGCCTTCTCGGTGCCGTCGCGGGCGAGCGCCTCGTCCACGAGCTCGAGTGTGGAGAACGGCAGCTCGCCCGCCAGCCGCTCGCGCAGCGCGGCGGGCAGGTTCGTCATCTCGTCGTACGAGGCGGCGCCGCGGGCCGTCCACTCCCACACCTGGCCGGCGCGGAAGCCGGGTTCGCCTCGGTCGGCGAGAGTGCTCTCGAGCAGCTTCAGATCCATGCGAAAAAAAGTGTGGCAGCGGCGTGCATGAAATCCGTGGACGAGGGGTATTACCCCCGCCGAGTGGAACGGCCGATCGTCCGGGTGGGAGCGGGCGATCCGGCCGGATTTCTTCCGGCATTATCGGTGGCATGGACGGCCACCCGGCACCGGACCAGAGAGTAGGAAGGCCGCAGGATGCGGCTGCCATGATCGCCGTGCTCGAGGACGCGTCCTCCACCTACTCAGAGTGGGCGCCGGAGGGGTGGAATCCAGCGCAGACGCTCGCCGACAGCGAGCGCAAGCTGATCCCCGAACGGATCGGGCTGCCGGGATGGTGGAGCCAGGTGGCCGAGCACGACGGCCAGATGGTCGGCTACGTGATCCTGCGACCCGCGACGGAGGGGTATGCGGCCGACCGGCCGATCGCCGGGCTCGCGCACGTCTGGCACCTATTCGTGCGACGCGCATGGTGGGGCAGCGGTGTGGCGAGCGGGCTGCTGTCCGCCGGGCTCGCCGGCGCCGCCGAGCGCGGCTACGACAGTGCGCGGCTGTGGACTCCGCGGCTCAATGCCCGCGCTCGCGCGTTCTACCGCCGCGAGGGCTGGCGCGAGACCGGCGAAGAGACGTACGCGCCGCGGCTCGATCTCGACCTCGTTGAATACCGCCGCTCATGCGCCTAGCCCGCTATCTCGCCCACTCCGGGGCGGCCTCGCGGCGTGCGGCCGAGAAGCTCATCGCGGCCGGCCGGGTGACCGTCGGCGGCGAGGTGGTGCGCGATCCGGCGCGCGACGTGGATGAGTCGAGCGGCGTGGCGCTCGACGGCAAGCCGCTCGCCCCCGAGCCGCGCGAGGTGTACGCGCTGCACAAGCCCGCCGGAGTGGTGTCCACGGCAAAGGACACGCACGGGCGGCGGACCGTCACCGAGTTCGTGCCGAGCGAGCGGCGGCTCTACCCAGTGGGCCGGCTCGACGCCGACACCACGGGGTTGATCCTCCTCACAAACGACGGCGACCTCGCCAACACGCTCACCCACCCGAGCTTCGAGGTGGAGAAGACCTACAGGGCGCGGGTGGACCCGGCGCCGGTGCCGGAGCGGGCGCTGCGCGAGCTGCGCGAGGGAGTGGAGCTCGACGACGGCCGAACCGCGCCGGCGCGGGTGCGCCAGCTCGAGCCTGGACTGCTCGAGATCACGCTCCACGAGGGCCGCAAGCGACAGGTGCGGCGCATGTGCGAAGCGGTGGGCCACCGCGTCAAGGCGCTCGAGCGTGTGGCGTTCGGGCCGCTGCGGCTCGAGAAGCTGCCCGAGGGGGAGTTCCGCCGCCTCACTCCCGCCGAGGTGGAGCGGCTTCGGAAGGCCCCCCGGACCTAACTATTCAGCGCAGTGCGCGGTTCGATGCCTGGCCGATCTTGCGGCCGAGCTCGGCCACCTGATCGTCATCCATGCCGTCGGTGTCGAAGCCCGCCTCTTCGAGCTCGCGCCGGATGTCGGCCACCGCCTCGATCCGGTCGATGGCGCCCGAGAGCTTCTTCAGCGACGCGTTCACGAGGCTGTCGTCGAGCGCGGTTGCGCCATCCGCAGTCGGCTTGAGCAGCCAGGCGCGCAGGGCGTTCGCCTCCTCGAGGCTGAGATCCAGCGCGATCGAGCGCTCGGCAACCGCCAGCGCCTGGGCGTCGAAGCCGTTGTTCTCGTCCACAGTGGCCATCCTTGACCGTCTCCCTGGGTTCGGTTTTTGCCTGCCCGTACGCCGCTGAGGCGCATGGACTCATCGGCCCCGGCATGGCCGAACTTGAGTGGCGCACCGTCCTCTCCTGGCCGCTTCGTCAGAATGGCAACCCGTGAGACTGCGAGCGCTGCGAGGCGCAACCACAGTGGAGGAAAACGACGCCGGCGCCATCCTCGAGGCGACCGAGGAGCTCGTGAGCGCCGTGCTGGAGCGAAATCGCCTCGAGCCGGACGACCTCGTGAGCTGCATCTTCACCTGCACCGAGGATCTCGACGCCGAGTTCCCCGCCGTCGCCGCGCGCCGGATCGGCCTGAACCAGGTGCCGCTTCTGTGCGCGCGTGAGATCCCCGTTCCGGGCGCGTTGCCGCGCGTGATCAGGATGATGCTGCACTGCTATCCGGCCGAGGACGTGGTGCCTCAGCACGTATACCTGCGCGAGGCCGTGGCGCTGCGCAAGGACCTTCAGGGGGCGCAATGAGCCTCGAATTCACGCGGCGAGCCCTTTCGATCCCGTTCTACCCGGCGGCAGAGACCTACAAGTTCGACGGTGAGCTCGTGAAGCTCGCCTCCAACGAGACGCCATGGGCGCCGCACGCCGCCGTGCTCGAGGCGGTGGAGGCGGCCCTGCACAACCTCAACCGCTATCCGGACCCGAGCGCCTCACAGCTCCGCCACCGCATCGCGGACCGCTACGGCGTGCCGGTGTCCGGGGTGGCGCTGGGGAACGGATCGTGCGACATCCTGCTCGCGGCGGCGGAGGCCATGCTCGAGCCGGACGCGGAGATCGTGTACGCGTGGCCGTCGTTCTCGATGTACCCCCACCTCGCCGCGATGACCGGGGCGCGCGCCGTGACCGTTCCGCTCGACTCGGACGCCAGGCACGATCTCGAGGCGATGGCGCGCGAGATCACAGCGGCCACGCGGATCGTGCTCGTGTGCAACCCGAACAACCCCACCGCCACGGCGCTGCCGATCGAGGAGATCGACGAGTTCGTGGCGAGCGTGCCCCGGCACGTGGCGGTGATCCTCGACGAGGCCTACGTGGAGTTCTCGCTGATGCAGGACCCGGACGACTCGATACCGCTCCTCAAACGCCATCCCAACCTCGTGGTGCTGCGCACGTTCTCGAAGGTCTACGGCCTCTGCGGGCTGCGCGTGGGGTACGCGCTCTGCTCTGAGGACTTCCGCATCGGCGTGGACCGCGTGCGCCAGCCGTTCACCGTGAACATGCTCGCCCAGGCCGCGGCCGCCGAGGCGATCCTCCATCAGGACGAGGTGGCGCGGCGCGTCGAGCGCACCGCGATCGAGCGACTGTTCGTGCAGGACGAGCTGGTGGAGCGCGGACTCGAGGTTTCCGACAGCCACGCGAACTTTTCCTGGGTCTCGCTCGGCGAGCGCGACGAGGCCGCCGTGATGAGCGGCCTGTCCGAGCGGGGCGTGATCGTGCGCGCCGGAACGGCGATGGGCGAAGAGGGCCACCTGCGCGTGACGTACGGGACGCGGCACGAGAACGAGCGCTTCCTGGCCGCGCTCGACGAGGTGCTCGCGGGGCTCTGATGCTGCCCGACTCGTCGCACCTGGCCCTCTTCCTGAGCACGACGATCGTCCTGCTCCTGATCCCCGGCCCAGCGGTGCTCTACATCGTGGCCCAGAGCGTGGAGCACGGCCGCCGCGCCGGGCTCACGGCGGTGGGCGGGATACACGTCGGCTCGACGGTGCACGTGGCCGCCGCCACGGTGGGCCTGTCGGCACTGCTCGTGTCGTCCGCGCTCGCGTTCTCGGCGGTGAAGCTCGTGGGCGCCGCGTACCTCATCTTCCTCGGCATCCAGCGGCTACTCGGCCGCGACGGGGGCGGTGAGACGCGGGCGGCCCGCGAGCGCGACCTGCGCCGCATCTTCCGCCAGGGCATCGTGGTGAACGTGCTCAACCCGAAGACGGCGCTCTTCTTCTTCGCCTTCCTGCCGCAGTTCGTGGACCCGAGCCGCAGCGCGGCGCCGCAGATCGCGGTGCTCGGGCTCATCTGGATCGCGATCGGCCTCGCCAGCGATGGGATGTACGCGGTGCTGTCCGGCACGGTTGGCACGGCGGTTCGGAGCCGGCCTGGATTCGCGCGCGTGCAGCGAGTGGTCACCGGCTTCGTGTTGATCGGGCTGGGCGTGGCGGCGGCGCTCACCGGGCGGAGGACTCAGCACGCATGACCGATTTGAAGGGCTACGAGCAGGCAAACCAGGCGGCGTGGGACGAAGCCGCGCACGACTACGTCGAGAACGCGCGGCAGAACTGGGGCACCGACGAGATCTCGTGGGGCATGTTCGGCATCCCCGAAGCGCAGGTCGGGATGGTCCCGGACGTGAACGGCCTCGACGTGATCGAGATGGGCTGCGGCACCGCGTACTTCTCCGCGTGGCTTGCGCGGCGCGGTGCGCGGCCCGTGGGGATCGACCTGTCCGAGCGGCAGCTGGCCACGGCCCGCCAGATGCAGGAGGAGCACGGGATCGAGTTCCCGCTCATCCACGGCACCGCCCAGTCCGTGCCGATGCCCGACGAGTCGTTCGACCTCGCCTTCTCCGAATACGGCGCGAGCCTCTGGTCCGACCCGTACGGGTGGATCCCCGAGTGCGCACGGCTGCTGCGGCCCGGCGGGCGGCTGCTCTTTCTCACCCCCTCTCTGCTGCGGATGCTGTGCACGCCGATCTCGGACGAGCCGATCCAGGAGCGGCTGCTCCACCCTCAGTTCGGCCTTCACGCCGTCACCTGGCCCGATGACAACAGCACGGAGTTCTACCTCCCGCACGGCGAGCGCATCCGGCTGCTGCGCGACTGCGGGTTCGAGATCGAGGCTCTGCACGAGCTGCAGGTGCCGGCGGACTCGCCCCAGACACGCTTCGAGTGGATGACCCCGGAGTGGGCGAGCCGCTGGCCGTGCGAGGAGATCTGGCTCGCCCGCAAGACGTCCAGCGCGGTGGACACTTCCGCCACCTAGCTGGTAGAAGTAGGTGCGATGGACGGCATCGGCACGCCCCCTCTTTCCGTGAGCGCCACCTTCGGCGCGCGCGTGCCTGCCTATTACGCCTGGCGATTTATCTAGGCGTCCGGCCGCGCGCTCGCACGAGCGCCTGACCGAGATCCGAGTGCCGGACGCCACCCCCGCCCGGCTCCCCGCGAGCCACCGTCCCTAGGATTCAAGCTTCAGAAAGGCAGACCAGATGATGATCGTGATGAAAGAGGGGGCCACGGCCGAGCAGATCGAGTCCGTGGTTGAGCGCGTGAAATCGGTGGGCGCCAAGGCGCACATCTCGAAGGGCGAGCTCGTCACTGTGATCGGCGCCATCGGCGACCGCGAGCACGTGGCCAACCTCGGGCTCGAGGGCTACCCCGGCGTCGACCATCTCGTGCCCATCCTCAAGCCGTACAAGCTCGCCTCCGCGCAGTACAAACGCGGCGAACGCACGATCGTGGAGATCGACGGGCGAAAACTGGGCGGCAACTACTTCGCGACGATCGCCGGGCCGTGCACGGTCGAGTCGCGCGAGGTGATGCTCGAGACCGCGCGCGTGGTGCGCGACTCGGGCGCGCAGATGCTGCGCGGCGGGGCCTACAAGCCGCGCACCTCGCCCTACTCCTTCCAGGGCCTTGGCGACGCCGGGCTGCCTTTGCTGGCCGAGGCCAAGGAGGAAACGGGCCTGCCGGTGGTCACCGAGCTGATGGACGTGCGCGACCTCGAGCCGGTGCTCGAGGTGGCCGACGTGATCCAGGTGGGCGCGCGCAACATGCAGAACTACACGCTGCTCACCGAGCTCGGGCGCGCCGGCCGCCCGGTGCTGCTCAAGCGAGGTCTGTCCTCGACCATCGAGGAGCTGCTCATGTCCGCCGAGTACGTGCTCAAGGAGGGGAACCCGAACGTGATCCTGTGTGAGCGCGGGATCCGCACGTTCGAGACCGCCTACCGCTTCACGCTCGACCTCACCGCGGTGCCCGTGCTCAAGGAGCTCAGCCACCTGCCGGTCGTCGTGGACCCG
>DATEPK010000190.1:0-9393 GCA_035273245.1 Thermoleophilaceae bacterium | reverse complement strand
GACGATCGTGAAGAAGAGCGGGTCCTCGGAATGCGCGGTCTCCTCGAGCCGCACCCGCAGCGCCGCCTCGTCCTCGTACGGTCCATAGGGCAGGTAGGTCCAATGCTCGGGATCGCCGAGCGGGGGGTGCGATGAGCGATGAAGAGGCGCTGCATCCGTTTCCGGATCGATCGGGCGCAGGCGCACGAGGCGCCCCTCGATTGGCGCGGCCGCAGGACGCCGCGCCGGCACCCAGTCAACGGGATCGCCGAGCATTGCCCGCATTCTCTTAAACTCCCGCCCATGCACCGGCTCTGGATGGCCGGGCTCGCGTTAGTCGTGATCGCCGCAGGATGCGGCGGCTCGCACCACAGCGCTATCCAGCGCCGGGCAGGCGCGCCCGCGCCGCGCCCCGGTGACGAGAGGGTGATTCGCGGCTGGAACCGCGCGGTGAACAGCGGCCATTACTCGCGTGCCGCCTCCTACTTCGCCACGCACGCCGTCGTCACGCAGGACTACGTGCTCCAGTTCCCCAACCGCAAGATCGCGGTGGAGTGGAACTCGGGGCTGCCCTGCCGCGCGGACATCACGTTCATCCGCCCCGAGCGAACGACGACACTTGCCGGTTTTCACCTCAGGCAGGGCCCGCACGGCGGCTGCAAGGGCGGGGGCTCGGCCCAGGTGCGCTTCACGATTCGGAACGGGCTGATCCAGCGCTGGCAGCAGCTCCTGAGCCCGCCGGAAAAGCAACAGCCCCGGCTGCCCGCGACCTAGCGCCCGCATCGCGCTCGAGCCGCTCGCGCAGCTCTGCGCCTCGCCCGGCGGCGACGGCCCGGCCGGCGCGCTGGGGGCTGAGCTCGAATCCCCGCGAGTGCGCCCAGTCGAGCAGGTCCTGCTTCTCCTCGCTCTCCGCCGCCGCCCGCATGAACAGCCAGCCGAACAGGAAGATCGTGAGGATGCTCTCCTCGAGCATCATCACCGCGCCGGCGATGCTCTGGTCGGTGAGCGGGGACACGCTCGCGTGCGCCTCGCCCGCCGCATAGAAGGTGTAGAAGACTGTGCCCGACCAGATGAACACGTTGGCCAGCAGGGTCCCCAGCAGACGCACCGTGATGATGTAGCCGAGCTTGGCGAAGCTGTTGAACCAGGCGGGCTTGGGCAGCGGGCCGAACAGCGGCATCCACATGATCGCGCCGAAGATCAGGAAGCTGAGGTGCTGGACCGCGTGGATCAGGTCGTTCTCGTACGCGGCCTTGTACATGAACGGCAGGTGCCAGGTGTAGAAGTTGAGCGCCCACACGGTCACCGCCGGGATCGGATTGGTGAGGAAGCGCAGCCTGTCGATCACCTTGATGTGGAGGATCGGCTGCATCATCGGCCCGGTCATTCCGAGCACGAGCAGGAGCGCGGAGAAGTCCCCGATCGCGAGGTGCTGCGCCATGTGCGCGGAGAAGAGCTTGTCGCTCCAGGAGTCCGCCGGCGGGCTGAGCACGGCGAGCAGGAGGACGAGCCCGGCGATGAAGCACCACTCGCGCCACTCCGGGACCGGCCGGCCGTGCTCCGCGAGGGTGGCGGCGCGGCGGCGGTAGGCGAGATAGCTCAGGATCGACGCGCCGAGCGCGACGAGCTGGAGGGCGGATTCGGTGTCGAATTGGTAGCCGGCCAGGGGCACGCCAAAAGGCTACGCCTGCTGGGCCGGCGAGTGCTGCGGTGCGTTCTGCTTGGCCCAGCGGATGATGTCCCGCGAGCCGTTCACGGTGCTGCCGTCGGGCAGTTGCAGCACGGGCAGCTTCTCCTGCCCGCTGATGCGCTTCAGGTCGGGCCGCTTGCCCGTGGTGAAGAAGCCGAAGGGGTGGTTGCGGTCGGCCACTTCGGTGCGGTACTGGTGTCCGGCCTCGCGGAGCGCCTCATGCGCTCGCTTGCACGGGTGGACGGGCGGCCCGCCATCGTCGATGTGGCAGGTGTAGAGAACAAGCTCGCCGGGACGGTCCTCGATGTTCGGCATAACGGGTCTCCGATCAAGAGTTCTTGAATTCGCGCAAATGAGGCTACCGGACGAAATCAGCCGGATCGGCGGCCCTGGACGATGTGCTGACGTTCGGCCAGCCGGTTGTCCCGTCTGAGCTGCGCCTCGCGCTCGCGCCGGATCTCGTCGGGCGTCTCGGGCGCGAGTGGGGCCACGGGGGTTGGCCGGCCGTCGTCGTCTAGGGCGACCATCGTGAGATAGGCGGTGGAGGTGTGAAGGCAATCGCCGCTGCGGATGTCCTCGGACTCCACCCGCACGCCCACCTCCATCGACGTTCGCCACACCGCGTTCACGCACGCGCGCACCGTCACGAGGTTGCCGACGAGCACAGGGTGCTCGAACGTCATGCGGTCCATGCCAGCCGTAACAACCGGGCAGCCCGAATGGCGGATCGCCGCGATGCCGGCCACCTCGTCGCACATGCGCATGATGTGCCCGCCGTGCACGTTGCCCGCGGTGTTGGCGTCCGTCGGACCCATCCAGCGGGTCATCACCGACACTGATTGCGAGGGCGGCCGCGGCTCCATGACGCGGGGTAGTCTAAGAGTCGTCCTTTCCTAACTCGTTTTCCAGGAGGCGCGCATGCCCGGACTCGGCGGACGCTTTTCCACCGTCGTGAAGGCCAAGGTCTCGAAGCTCCTCGATCGCGCCGAGGATCCCGGCGAGACCCTCGACTACGGCTACAACAAGCAGCTCGAGCTGCTCCAGAACGTGAAGAAGGGCATCGCGGACGTGGTCACGTCCAAGAAGCGCCTTCAAATGCAGGAGGAGCAGATCAAGCAGCAGGTGGTGAAGCTCGACACCCAGGCGCGCCAGGCGCTCGCGCAGAACCGCGAGGACCTCGCACGCGCCGCTCTCGAGCGCAAGACCGTCGCGCAGACGGAGCTGCAGACGCTCGATCAGCAGATCGCCGAGCTGGAGACCCAGCAGGAGCAGCTCACAGAGAACGAGAAGAAGATGCGCGCGAAGATCGAGGCCTTCCGCACGAAGAAGGAAGTGATCAAGGCCCAGTACTCGGCCGCGGAGGCTCAGGTGAAGATCTCCGAGGCCGCCAGCGGGGTCGGCGAGCAGATGGCCGACCTCGGGCTGGCGATGCAGCGCGCCGAGGACAAGACGGAGCAGATGCGCGCGCGAGCCGGCGCCGTGGAGGAGCTCGAGAAGGCCGGGACCTTCGACGACATCACGCAGCTCGGCCCGCCTCAGGACGACATCGACAAGCAGCTTGCCGAGCTTTCCGCCGGATCTCAGGTGGAGGACGAGCTGGCGAAGATGAAGGCGGAGCTGGGGCAGGGTGGCGGCGGGGACGCGCCGGCGCTCGGAGAGGGGTCGGCTGAGCAGCAGCCTTCGGGCGGCCAGTCATGATCGTCCGCATAGCGGGCGAGGGCCAGTTCGAGCTGCCGGACGGCGATGCCGATCGTTTGAACGATCTCGACAACCAAGCGGTCGCCGCCGTGGAGTCCGGGAACGAGGAGAAGTTCGCCGAGCTCTGGCAGCAGATCCTCGAGCTCGTGTCGGGCGGCCGGGAGCTCGCCGACGACGAGCTGGAGGAGTCCGACGTGATCCTGCCGCCGCGCGACTCGACGTTCGAGGACGCGAAGGGCGAGTTCACCGGCGAGGGATTGATTCCGGACTAGGTCCGGTCTGAGTTCGACCGACGCGGACGCGCGAGGTCTACAGCCCGGAGAGCATCCGCCCTCTCTTGGTAGAGACACAGGCTGGCCACCCGGCCGGCGCGAACCTCGAACACGAAGGTGCTCCGAGCGATCGTTTCGATGCCGTCCCGCCCTCGCAGGTGGGCGCAGTTCGGGACGACGATCAGCTCTCCTGACTCGATGAACTCGTCGGCCTCAACATGAATCGCGTCGAACGTGTCAAAGAAAGTCCGGAAGAAACCGAGCACCTCCGACAGCCCCGTGTAGACCCCGGCTTCCAGCCCCCGAGAAGCGGACCAATCCACTCGCACATCGTGGTGATGGAGCGCCCGGATGGCCTCCAAGTCGCGCCGGTTGAACGCGTCGAACGCGCGTCGTATCAACTCGATGCTCGCCGGGGACACCGTCGCAGTATGCGCGCCCGTCTGTCGCCGTGTCCAGGGGCGCGAATCGTGGCGGCATTGCGCACGAGCTGGACGCCTTTAGATTTCCGCGCCGGGCGTCCTTGACGCTCGGGTTACCGTGGAACTGTGAGTAGTCGCCTCATCGCCTGCCGGTATCCCAGCGCCGAAATCGCGGTCGAGTCCTGGCAGCGGCTCTCGGATCATTTTGCTTTCGCAAAGGCCGCCGGGATCGCGACGATGCGCTGCATCGGGACGAGCGATGAGCTCGGCGAGACGCATATGGTCGTGGCCGCTGCGCTGAGCGAGGAGGACGCTGAGGTGCTCGAGCTCGCGCCCTGGGGCCACGAGGGCGAGCGCTGCGAGGAGGACATTCCCGAGCTGATCGCCGGCCGGCTCTATGCACGCGCCGCGCGCAACGCGGCCGCGCTCGCACGCGACGGGCGATCCGGCACGTTCACGACGCGCCGCCCGGAGGGCTCGCGCCTCGTGTTCGACTCGAACGGCTCCTTTGGGCCTGAGCGCCGCCTCTACGGGTAGCGCACCAACCAAACCGGAGTTGTGCCGCTCATACGAGCAAAAGTCCGGACGGGTTAGACCCCTCGCCCGGTTAAGTGGTCGGCTGCGCGGTGGCGCCGGAGGGTGCCGGCGTCGGCTGCGGCGACGCGGTGGAGGGCGCCTCGGTCTGGGTGGTCGGCGTGCTCGGAGTGCTGCTCGGCGGGTTCGCCTGCGCCTTGGGCGTGGAGGACGGCTTCTGCGGACTCGGCTTCGCGGTATGCGCGGGCGCCTTGCGCGGGATGTCCCTGGGCGAGGACGTCGCCGGTGGGTAGGTCACCTGCGTAGGCACCTGCTCGGCCACCGTCCGGATCTTCACCACCCGCTGCACGCGCACCGGCTTGACCACGCGCACCACGCGGGTCACACGCGTGATGTCCGGCGCCGCGGCCTTGTGCACCGTGGGGAAGTGGGAGGTGACGCCGACAACGATCAGCATGATCGGCACCGCCAGGGCGCCCATCGCGAGCGCGGCGCGGCGGCCGATCCGGCGCTTCGGGGACGGGTGCTCGAGGAGTGCGCGCTTGGCCACCACGCGCTGCGTGATGCGCTCGCCGCGGTGCGTGCTCCACAGAGCGAGCTCGAACGGGGACAGCGCCACGAGCAGGAGCTCGAAGCTGAGCGTCCACACGATGCCGCGGCCGAGCCACATGGTGACCGAGTCGGTGGGGAAGAACATGGGCCACCACAGCAGGACCACGCCCGCTGAGAGGCCGCCCGCGAGGAGCTTTGAGCCGAGTTGACGCACCACCGTGTTCTCGGCACGGGCTCACGAATCCTTAGTGGGCATGGAAAGCGGCCGGGCGATGGTCGCCCGGCCGCTCGAAAATCACCTGCAAATCAGCCGGTTTAGGCGCCGGCCGAAGGGGCGATGTTCTGGTTGAGGCGGAACAGGTTGGTGGGGTCGTAACGGTCCTTCAGTGCCACGAGGCGGTCGTACTTCTCCTGGCCGTACGCCTCCTTCAGCCGGTCATCGCCGGCGCTCATGAAGTTGGTGTACGTGCCGGCCGCCGTGTACGGGTCGAGAGCCGCGTAGCAGTTGCGTGCCCACTCCACCGCCTCGTCGAACCCGTTCGAGTCCGGGGTCCGGCCGAGGATGTTCAGGACGAAGTCGGCGCTGCGGTTGCCGAACGCCGTCTCCGAGTCGGGCACGCGGGCCACGGCGCCGCCGAAGTGGTGCACGTGGATCTCGCACATTGGCGAGCTCATCGTTCTGTACTGCTCAATCATTGTCTCGATCGAGGCATCGGAGATCTCCTCCATGAAGCCGGCCTTGAAGTAGTTGCTTCCGCCGGCCGGGTAGAGGGCGTCGAGCAGACCCTGCATCGCCACGTAGGGGATCGGGCCCATCAGGTCCGCCACCGGATCGCCGAGCTCGCGCATCGGGGCGAGCACCCGCTCGCCTTCGGCCACCGGCCCGGCGTACACGCCGATGAGCACGCACACGGGCTTCCCGTGGATCTCCTCGGGCAGGAACGGCGCCGGAGGCGCATTCGTCAGATTGAGCAGGGTGGTGGCCTCGTCGGGCAGGCCGCTCGTGAACTCGCGGTAGAAGCGCAGGATCTCCGCGGCACGCTCGCCGCGGTAGAACACGGGCCCCGCCATCAGTACGGGCCCGACCGGATGCAGCCGGTACTCGAAGCCCGTGACGATGCCGAAGTTCCCGCCGCCGCCGCGCAGGCCCCAGAAGAGCTCCGGGTTCTCCTCGGCACTGGCGTGCACCAGCTCGCCGTCCGCGGTCACGAGGTCCGCTGAGAGGAGGTTGTCGCACGTGAGCCCGCAGGAGCGCATCAGCCAGCCGATGCCGCCACCGAGCGTGAAGCCCGCAATGCCGGTGGTGGAAACGAGTCCGCCGGTGGTGGCGAGGCCGAACGCCTGCGACTCGTGGTCGAACTCCGACCATGTGAGCCCGGCCTGCGCCTGCGCCGTCCGCGCGGCGGGATCCACGCGCATGCCCTTCATGCCGCCGAGGTCGATCACAAGGCCGCCGTCGCAGGTGGAGAAGCCGGGCAGGCTGTGCTTGCCGCCGCGCACCGCCACGAGCAGGTCCTGGCTGCGGGCGAACTCCACCGCCTGGCGCACGTCCGCCACGCCGGCGCAGCGCACGATGGCGGCGGGATGCTTGTCGATCGGGCCGTTCCACACGGCGCGGGCCTCGTCATAGCGCGGGTCCGAGGGGCGGATCAGCTCACCGCGCAGCGACTCCTCGAGCTCTTGCAGCGACGCGTCGCCGACCACGCCGTGTGCACTTGTCTCGTGAATGGCCATTCCTCTTCCTCCTTGATGGGGTACGGCGGCCAAGCTAAGCCGCGGCGCTTAGCGCGCTCTTAGCGCCTCCTTAATTCGCTCGAGACCAGCGGAATCGCCTAGTTCCTCGAACATCGCCCGCGCGCTCTCGCGCCGCCGCGCGGCGTCATCGGGAGCCCCCAATTCCGCGAGCACGTCCGCCAGCGTGAGACACATCCAAGAGCACGCGCGCAGCAGGTTCTGGCGCTGCCAGAAGGGCAGCCCCTGCTCGAGCAGCGCACGGCCCTCATCGAGATTGCCCAGCGAGAGCTCGAGGTTGGCGAGGTTGAGCAGTGCTCCGCCCTGGCCTGGGCCGTCGTCCGTGCGCTCGAACAGGCCGCGGCTCTCGGCAAGCAGCAGCCGGCCGCGTTCGATGTCGCCGGACGCGGCGGCCAGGAGGCCGAGGTTGCCGAGCGTCACGCCGGTCTCCCGCCGGTCCCCGAGCTCGCGCCGGATCGAGAGCGCCTCGTCGAGCCATTCCCGCGCGAGCGCGTGCTCGCCGGTTGTTCGGCCTAGGTTGCCGAGCTGGTTGAGCGCGAGCGCGATTCCCGCGGCGTCGCCGAGCTCGCGGAAGAGCACGAGCGCGCGATCGAGCGGTTCGCGCGCGGCGTCCGGCCTGCCCATGCCGCGCTGCGCAAATCCCTGATTGCACAGCACATAGCCGAGCGCGAGGTCCGCCGGCACGGGTCTGAACAAGAGCAGCGTCTCCTCGAAGTAGACGCGCGGACGTCCGTTCGCATCGTCAATCACAACGAGCCCGAGCGTGGTGGCCGGGAAGACGTTCGCGTCGTCACCCGCCACGCCGTAGAGCAGGCGCTCCGCCTCGACGAGCAGGGAGCTCGCCTCCGCGTACCGGCTTCGGGACGACTCGAGCACCGCACGTTCGTGCGCAACCGACGCCGTGAGAAAGCGGTCCTCGGTCTGGGTCGCGATGGCCGCCGCTTCGTCGAGATGCGTCTGCGTGGCGCCGGGTTGGAGCGTGAGGAGGTAGTAGCCGACGCGCAGGAGTGCCTGCGCGATGAGCCGCGTGTCGCCGAGCTCGCGCCGGATCGCGATCGCCTCGGCGGTGGCCTCGAGATAGTCGGGAAGGTCGCCCAGGCGCACGTGCAGCGCCGCGAGGGCGAGCAGTCCCTCCGCGCGCAGCTCGCTGCGCTCAGGTGCTCCGTCGAGCGCTGCCTCGAGCCCGCGGGCGCCCTCCGCGAAGTGCGAGCGCACGAGCCACCACGGCCAGAGCGCCACGGCCAGCCTCAGCGCGGCGGGTCGGTCCGTGCGAAGCGCTGTGGCGAGCGCGGCCCGCAGGTTCCCGTGCTCCGCGTCCAGCCGCGGCGCGAGTCCGCCCGTGGTGGCCTGGCTGAGCGGCGGCACGTGCTGGGTCGCGAAGCGCTCGTACCAGTCGAGATGGCGCCGCTCGAGCTCGCGGGTCTCGCCTGCCTCGGCGAGGCGCTCGGCGCCGAACTGCCGCACGGTCTCGAGCAGCCGGTAGCGCGGCTCGCCCGCGTAGTGATCCACCGCCACGAGGGACTTGTCCACGAGCCTGCTCAGGAGGTCCAGCACCTGGAGCTCGTCGAGATCGCCGGACGCGCAGATCTCCTCCGCGGCGTCGAGCGCGAAGCTGCCGGAGAACACCGGCAGCCGCCGGAACAGCACCCGCTCCTCGTGCGTGAGCAGGTCGTGGCTCCAGGCCAGCGTCGCCCGCAGCGTCTGCTGGCGGGTGAGCGCGGTCCTGCTGCCGGCCGCGAGCAGCTGCAGCGAGTCCCCGAGCCGCTCCGCGATCTGCGCGGGCGAGAGCACGCTGGTGCGCGCCGCCGCGAGCTCGAGTGCGAGCGGCATCCCGTCGAGGCGCGTGCAGATCTCTGCGATCGCCCGCGTGTTCGCGCCACCCGGGTCGAACCCCGGAGCCGCCTCGGCAGCTCGCTCGCAGAAGAGCCGTCCGGCCTCGCAGCGCAGAAGCTCGTCTTCGCTGATCTCGTCGGCGGAGTCCGGGAGCGAGAGGGAGGGCACGCGCCAGGCCAGTTCGCCGGGCACGTGAAGCGGCTCGCGGCTCGTGGCGAGCACGGTGAGGTCAGGGCACGAGCGCACCAGCTCGAGCGCGAGCCGCGCGCACGAGTCGATCAGGTGCTCGCAGTTGTCGAGCAGGAGAAGCAGCTTGCGAGCGGCGAGCTGAGTGGCGAGCGCGGTGGCCGGCGGCTGGCCCGCGCGGAGCTGAATACCGAGCGTCTCCGCCACGGCGTCGGGCACGAGCGACTGGTCCTGGAGCGGCGCGAGGTCCACGAGCCAGACGCCGTCGGGGAAGCCGCGAAGCTTCCCGGCGCCAGCCTCGGTGGCGAGCCTGGTCTTGCCGCAGCCGCCGGGCCCGGTGAGCGTGACAAGGCGCGCGCGATCGAGCAGCCGCCACACTTCGGTGAGCTCGCGCTCCCGGCCGACGAAGCTCGTGAGCCGGAGCGGCAGGTTGTTCGGCGCGGGGGCAACCGGTGCGGTGCGCGGCTGCCGCGGG
>DATEPK010000189.1:0-2123 GCA_035273245.1 Thermoleophilaceae bacterium | reverse complement strand
GGTGAGCGCGGACTCCACCGCGATCTTCGCCGTCTCGGTGTCGCGGATCTCGCCGACCATGATCACGTCGGGGTCCGCGCGCAACATCGAGCGCAGTCCCTGGGCGAAGGTCAGCCCGGCGCGCAGGTTCACCTGGATCTGCGTGATCCCGTCGAGCTGGTACTCGACCGGGTCCTCGATCGTGATGATGTTCTTCTCGGGCGAGTTGATGGTGTTCAGCGCCGCGTAGAGCGTGGTCGACTTACCGGAGCCCGTCGGGCCCGTGACGAGCACCGCGCCATACGCCTGGTTGAACGCCTTCTCGAAGCGGTCGCGTGCGTCGTCGCGCATGCCGAGGGTGTCGAGCGTGAGCAGCACCGACTCCTTGTCGAGGATGCGCATCACGATCCCCTCGCCGTGCACCGACGGCAGCGTGACCACGCGGACATCGATCGGATGGCCCTCGATGACGAGCGACACGCGGCCGTCCTGCGGCAGCCGCTTCTCCGCGATGTCGAGGTTGGCCATGATCTTCACGCGCGAGACCACGCCCGCCACCATGCGGCGCGGGATCGTGGTGGACTCGCTGAGCACGCCGTCCACGCGGAAGCGCACGCGCATCTCCCGGCTCTGGTCGGGCTCGAAGTGGAGATCGGAGGCGCCGTCCTGCACGGCCTGGGCGATGATCGAGTTGACGAGCTTGATCACCGGTGCGTCGTCCGCGGACTCGCGGATGTCCGAGACGAGCGCCAGGTCCTCGGAGTCGTCCTGCTGCACCGCCTCGGCGATGGCGTCGTCCAGCCGGTTCATGCGCGAGATCAGCGCGGTCACGTCCTCGGCGGACGCCACCACGGGCCGCAGCTCGTGGCCGGTCATCAGCTTCAGGTCGTCGAGCGCGAGCACGTTGGACGGGTCCGCCATCGCAACGAGCAGGACCCCCTCGTCGAAGCCGATGGGCACCGCGTTGTAGCGGCGCGCGGCCTGCGCGTTAACGAGGTTGAGCGCGCCGATGTCGGGCTTGTAGATCGAGAGGTCGACGTGGTCGAGGCCGAAGCGCTCCGCCGTCGCGCGCGCGAGCTGCTCGGGACTCAGCGCGCCGGACTGGAGCAGCACCTGCTCGGGCGTGCGCCCTGTGGACTTCGCCTCCTCCACGGCCGCCTGCACGCGCTCCTCGGCCGCGAAGCCGAGCTCGACGATCACGTCGGAGATGAAGCGCCCGCGGCCACCGCGCATGCGCGGCGGCGTCAGCCCATTGCCGGGCTCAGGTCGAAGTTCGGCGGCAGCGGCTGCGGCGGCACCGTCGCCGCCGGGAATCGCCTGGAGGTGTGGAGCGCCTGTGCTGTCCGTCATCGAGTCACGTCCGCCACGTCCTGGCGGAGTGACCCGGCGTCGATGAAGCCCTCAAGGACCTGTGCCTGCTGATGGCGGTCGATGAGGACGATCGACGGAGCTTGGGAGACGTCTAGCCCCTCGACGACACGGCGGTATTCCGCCAAGTTGGAGAGCTTGTCCATGAAGACAGCAACCCCGTGTCCAGCGCTTGCCTTGAGGGAGCGGACCGAATCGGCGGTGAGGGTGTCATCGGCGCCCTTCGCGCCGAAGTAGAGCACCACCACCTGCTTCTTGGCGAAGGCCTGCGCCACCTTCAGAGGGAGCCCCACCGACGCGCCCGCCTCCTGGCCGGCCGGTGTGTGCACCTTGATGGGAGCGGACTTCTTCGCCGCGGTGTGCTTCACGACCGCGTGCTTCACCGGCTTGGCCGGCGCCGCTGCGGCGTGCTTGGCAGCCGGCCCTGCCGCTGCGTGCTTGGCCTGGGCCGGCTTGTGCGCCGCCACGTGGGCGGGCACGGTCGTGGGAGCCGCAGCATTGTTCGAGCTGCCGCCACGGTGCATGACCATGAACGTTGCAGCCACGAGCAGTGCTCCGAGGATCCCGAGGAGGGCTGGACGGGGGAGAGCCATCGCCCTGCATATCGGCAGGGCATGGACGGATGTTTAGGGCCAGCGCGATGTGTCCAGACGTCATCTGGACGCTGCGGCCTCGCGCATTGCGTCGACGGGCGCGTCCAGGCCCGTCCAGCGCTCGAAGCTCAGGGCGCCCTGGCGCACCAGCACTTCCAGGCCGTCGACGGTGCGCGACCCGCC
>DATEPK010000188.1:0-2530 GCA_035273245.1 Thermoleophilaceae bacterium | reverse complement strand
CCGAGCGGGTGCGGCGCAAGTTCGAGATCAAGAACACCACCGGCTACAGACTCTGCGCGTTCCTCGACGCGGACACGCCGCTCGAGATCTTCCGCCGCCTCGTGGTCGGGTCCGAGGGCACGCTCGCCTTCATCGCCGAGGCAGTGATGGAGACGCGTCCCGAGCCGCCGCGCACCACCGTGTCATGGCTCCACTTCGGCTCGATCGACGAGGCGATGACGCCGGTGGGACAGCTCGTGGACGCGGAAGCGCGCGCGGTCGAGCTCATGGTCGCGCCCGCGCTGATCGCGGCGGCCCACAACATCCAGGGCACGCCCGAGTACTGGAAGGAGCTGCCGCCGGAGTCGGCCGCGCTGCTCGTGGAGTTCGGCGGCGACGACGACGGCGCTCTCGACGCGCATCAGGCCGCCGCCGACCGCATCCTCTCCGAGTACGAGCTGCTGCGCGAGCCGGACTGGACGCGCGACGCGGAGGCGATAGAGCTGGCCTGGGGCGTGCGCGAGGGGCTGCACGGCCTCGTGGGCCGCTTCCGCGCGCCGGAGACCGCGCTGATCGTCGAGGACGTGTGCGTGCGGCCCGACCGCGTGGCGGACTGCGCGCGCGACATCCAGGCGCTGCTCGGCGAGCACGGCTTCCTGCCGGGCGTGGCGGGGCACGCGTCCGCCGGCAACCTGCACTTCCAGCTCACGCCCGACTTCGCGAAGCAGGAGGACCGCGAGCGCTACGAGACCTTCATGGAGAAGCTCGGCGAGCTGATCCTCGACAAGTACGACGGCTCGATGAAGGCCGAGCACGGCACCGGCGTGGCCATGACGCCGTGGGTGGAGCGCGAGTGGGGCGCGAAGGCCACCGAGATGATGTGGCGCGTGAAGCAGCTCGCCGATCCGGACGGCGTGCTCAACCCCGGCGTGGTGCTCAACCGCGACCCGGAGGCGCACCTCTCGAACTTCAAGATCCAGCCGATGATCGAGGAGGTGGCCGCGCACTGCGTGGAGTGCGGCTTCTGCGAGCCCGTGTGCCCGAGCCGCAACGTCACCACCACGCCGCGCCAGCGGATCGTGCTGCGCCGCGAGATGGCGCGCCAGGAGGAGGGCTCGCCGGTGTACGAGGCGCTACTCCGCGAGTACGAATACGACGGCATCCAGACCTGCGCCGCCGACGGCACCTGCGCGCCGTCGTGCCCGCTGGCGATCGACACCGGGCAGATGATCAAGGAGTTCCGTGTGCGCGAGCGCACCGAGCGCGAGGAGCGTGTGGCGCTCAATTTGGCGAAGCGATGGGGCGCGGTAGAGGGCGCGGCCCGTGCCGGGCTTCGGGTGCCGGGTGCCGGAACCGTCTCCAGCGCTCTTCGCAAGCGTGTGAGCTCGGAGGTCGTGCCCTTGCTGCCGGAGCCCAAGCCGCCACCCGCACCCGCGCTTCCCGCCACCCCGCGCGAGGGGGCCGCGGCCGTGTACATGCCGGCGTGCATCAACCGGATCTTCGGGAACCCGGACGGGCGGCCGAAGCACCCGTCGCTGCCCGAGGCGCTCGTGGAGGTGTCCAAGCGGGCCGGGCTGCCGCTGTGGATCCCCGACGACACCGCCGGCAACTGCTGCGCCGTGCCGTGGAGCTCAAAGGGCTACACGCGCGGCAGGGACTTCATGTCGCAGCGCATGCGCGAGTCGATCATGCGCTGGACGGATGGGGGCAAGCTGCCCTTCGTGATCGATGCGAGCTCGTGCGCGCACGGCCTCATCCAGGACGTGGGCGCGGAGGGCCTCGAGGTGCTCGACTCGATCGCCTGGGTGCACGACCGCCTGCTGCCGGAGCTCGAGGTGAAGCGGCGCGTGGGCTCCGTGGCGGTCCACCCGACGTGCTCGGCCGGCCACATGGGGCTCTCGCTGAAGCTCGAGGCCGTGGCGCGCGAGCTGGCCGACGAGGTGGTGGTGCCGGTGGGAACCACCTGCTGCGGCATGGCAGGCGACCGCGGGCTGCTCCACCCGGAGCTGCCGGAGTCGGCCCTTCGTGACGTGAAGACAGAGCTCGAGGGCCGCCAGCTTGACGCCTGCGTGTCCAGCAACCGCACCTGCGAGCTTGGCTTGCAGCAGGTGACCGGGCGCCCGTATGCATCCTTCGTTTTCCTGCTCGAGGAGTTGACCAGATGACCAGCTCGACCATCGACATCCAGATGCCGGACGGCGTCGCCGATGCCTATCTGACCTATCCGGACGACGGTGACCGCCACCCCGGCGTGCTGTTCCTGATGGACGCGTACGGGCTGCGGCCCCGCATCGAGGAGATGGCGGACCGGATCGCCGAGCGCGGCTACGCGGTGCTTGCGCCCAACGTCTTCTACCGCGCCGGCCGCTCGCCCGTCCTTCCGTTCCCGGACATGAGCGATCAGGACGAGCGCACGGCGTTCTTCGGCAAGGTGCGGCCGCTGATGGCTGAGCTCACGCCCGAGCGCCTGGCCGCCGATGGCGCCGCCTACCTCGACGAGCTTGCAAAGCATGCGGACGAGCCAGTCGCCATCACCGGCTACTGCATGGGC
>DATEPK010000187.1:0-9369 GCA_035273245.1 Thermoleophilaceae bacterium | reverse complement strand
CCGTCCCACTTACGGCCCCAGGAGGTAGTTGAGGGCAGGTTGGGCCTGGCCGAGCGCGGGCGACGAATCGCGGTTCGCGTTCGCGCGGATGCGGTTCAGCGCGGCCTGGCGCTGGCGATTCGCGTTCGGGCTCGCGAGCTGAATGAAGCGCTGGAGGAGGCTCGGCTGCCGCGCCGCGGCCGTGTTCGTCGACGAGCCCGTGGAGGGCGTGACCCTCTGGCCACTCAGCGCCTTGAGGATCGCGTCGTGCGTGCGGTCGAGGATCGGATCGCCGGTGGAGCTCGACGCTGAGCTCGCGCTTGCTGCCCGGGACGTCTTGTTGAAGTTCGCGAGACAGTCCGGCGAGACGACCTTCGTGGCGTAGGTGGAACAGGCGTTGAGGATCAGGCCGGCTCGCAGGTAATGACTGATGCCGTCGAAGCCGTTGATGGCCTGCATCTGGAAGAAGATGTAGTCCATCAGCCTGTTCACGGCCCCGGTGGCGGAGAGGCTCTTCTGAAGCGCGTCGAGGTTCTTCGACACCGGGTCTGCGTTCACCGCGAGCTGCGCGAGGTCGGTGGCGATCGGCTTCGACTTCACGAGCGCCGGCGTGCCCACGTCCGCCGCCTGACCGAGCGACTTCACCGCCGGGATCGACGCCTTCGAGAACGGGCCGAGCTCGATGATGAAGCGGTTGAAGCCCGGCGCCGCCCGGCCCAGGTCGGTGATCACGGGCGTCATCTCGTCGGACAGCGCGCCGAGGTCGGTGAGCGTGGGCTTCAGCTGGCGCAGGAACGCCGGGAACCGCTGGATCCCGGCCGAGATGTCACCCCGCACGGCCGCTGTGGCCTGCGCCGTTGTGTTCGCCTGGGTGATGAAGTCCGCCACCTGCTGCCGGCGCGCGGCCAGAGGCTGCAGCACCTGGTCCGAGTTCTTCGCCAGGTCGGCGAGCGTGCGGTTCTGCTGCGCGAGGATGGCGAGCACCTTGTCGGTGTCGCGCAGCGCCGGGTTGGCGCGGTGGATCGCCGCGTTCAGGTCCTTGCCGCGTCCCGCCAGCGCCGTGCCGAACTCGTTGATCAGGATCGCCAGGCGCTCGCGCGTGGGCTCCCGCATCACGTCGCTGATCTCGTCGACGTCCACCGGCGAGCTCGTGTGCTGGACGGTCAGCAGGTGCTGCCCCTTGCCGTCGCCGCGCTTGATCGCGGGCAGCACCGGTGCGCGGGCGCTGCCAGGCGAGCACTCCGCGAACGTCTCGCCGATCAGCGATTGCGGCCGGATCGTGCAGTGCGCGTCCGTGTGGAAGGGCGAGAAGCCGGCCTTGTCGATGTTGAGCACCACGGCGGCCTTGTTGTCCGGCGTGACGTGCAGCGAGCTGATCGAGCCGACCTTCGCGCCCGCCACCTTCACGTCCTCTCCCGGCACCGCGCGCACGTAGTCGAAGATGGCGCGCACCTGGTAGGTGCCGCCGCCTCCGCCGCCGCCCGCGCCCGTCCCGAACACGAGCACCACCGGCACCGCCACGAGCACGAGGAAGATGAGAATGAGCCGCCTCATGGGCCCGGCGGGACGGTCGAGGGATCACAGGTGGTCTGCGGCTCGCGGTACGGGTTCGAGCCGTCCGGCGCCGGCTGGGTGGCGCCGCCGGGGCACTTCTGCTGCTGGTGCGTCTGGAACCCGGCGAGACGCTGCGACGCCGGCGCGGCGGTGAGGAACGAGCCGCTCGCGTTGTCCGTGAGCGAGAACGCGTTGAACATCGGCATGATGCGCGCGTAGTGGCCGTTGGCGTCGTAGTTGGCGGCGCCCTCGGCGAACTTGGTGAGCCAGCCCGTGAAGTCGGGCGCGTATGGCCGCAGGTAGTCCACCACCGGCTGCCCCTTCTGGAACGCCCTGATCGTGCGCGGGAAGTCCGCCTTCGCGAGGCTGGCGAGCTTCGGCTGCTTGCCCAGCAGCTCGATCAGGTCGTTGTCCGGCCCCTTCGTGCGGATCAGGTGGCGAAGGTCCGTGATCGTCGGCGTGGCGTCGCGCACCAGCGGCCGCAGCTGCTTGAGGAACGGCGCGAGGCGCTTGGTCGCCGGCTTTGACGCGTTCACGAGGCGGTCGAGATCGTCGAGCGTGGAGTTGAGGTCGACGAACGTGGTGTTCGCCTGACGCAGGGTCTGCGGCAGGACGCCGAGCGCCTGCGCGAGCGACACGTTCTCGTTCCCGATCGCGCGCATCGTCGTGTTCGCGTTCCCCACGAGCGCCGACAGGTCGTTGCGCCGGCCCGCGATCGTGGTGACCACGTTCGACGTGTCCGTGACGAACTTCTGGAACTCCACCTGGTCGCGAGCCAGCTCCTGCGTGACGAGCGAGGAGGTGGACAGCGTGGGCGCCAGGTAGCGAAGGCTCTGGTTGGCGAGCCGGCCCTTGCCCTGAAGCTGGCGGGCCGAGCCCTGGATCAGCTGCTGAAGGCCGTGGCGGGTGGACTTGTCGAGCGTGTTGAAGAGCTGATCGAGGTCGACAGCCGAGTTGGTGTTGTCGACGCCGATGGTGCCGCCGCTCGCGATCTTGTCCGCCGAGTTCGGCCCGGGCTGCAGGGACACGTAGCGGTTGGCGATGCCCGACAGCGAGTTCACGCGGATCGTCGCCACCGTGCCCTGGTGAAGCGGTGCGAAGTCGCCGTTCACGCTGATCTTCACCTGCGCCATGCCGTTCGGCGCGAGCGAGATGTCGTTGACCTTCCCCACCTCCACGCCGCCGACCTCCACGAGGTTGCCCTTCACGAGCTGGCTCGCGTTCTGGAAGTCGGCGGTGACCTGGTAGCCGCCTCCGCTGCCGAACAGCAGGACACCCAGCAGCACGACGGCCGCGACCACGCCGACTATCGCGATCGTGCGGGCAAGTGCCGTGCCGGCCTCGCCGCGCCTATGTCCAGGCGCGTTATGTGGAGAAGTGGGAGAAGGCAACAGCGAGTCTCATTGGTGGGACGCCTCCCGTTGCGTCCACTGTGTGATTGCGGCGACGCGTCCTGCGCCGTCTTGCCGGCAAAACGTTCCTACTCCATCCCCAGCGGGCCCTTGGCCTCGCCTGAGAGGAACTGCCGCACGAACTGATTGTCGGAGTTGAACAACTCCTGCGCGGGCCCGGACTCCACGATCCTCCCCTTCCACAGGATCGCGATGTACTCGGCCACGCGCCGCGCGGACATGATGTCGTGCGTGATCACGACGTAGCAGCCGCCGTTCTCCTCGTGGATCTCCTTGATCAGCTCGCACAGGAGCGCGGTGCGCACCGGGTCGAGCCCCGAGTCGGGCTCGTCGAAGAGCACGATCTGCGGGTCGAGCACGAGCGCCCGCGCAAAGCCCGCCCGCTTGCGCATGCCACCCGAGAGCTCATTCGGCATCTTGTCCCCCGCGCCTCCGAGCCCCACCTCCTTGAGCCTGCGGTTGACGATCTCCGCGATCTCGTCCTCACCCTTGTCGGTGTGCTGCCGGAGCGGGAACGCGACGTTGTCGTACAGGTTCATCGAGCCGAACAGCGCGCCGTCCTGGAACAGGACTCCGAACTTCTTCCGCATCTCGAACAGGTCGTCGTCGGCCATGTTCGGCACCGACTCGCCGTGCACCAGCACGTCGCCCTCGTCGGGGTACAGCAGGCCGACCATGTGCTTGATGCAGACCGACTTCCCCGTGCCGGACGGCCCGAGGATCATCGAGATCATGTTGTCGGGAATGCCGAGGTTGAGGCCGTTGAGGATCGTGTTGCGGCCGAAGCTCTTCTTGACGTCGATGAACTCGATCGCGTCGTCGGAGCCGTGGTCGCGCTGCTGCCCGGTGTGGTACTGGTACTCCTCCGCCTCGGTCCCCGAGCCGCCGCCCTCCATCACGTGAGTCGGCTGGTCCTCGGACTCGAGCTCCCCCTGCTCCTCCGTGCGCTCGTACTCCTCAGCCACTCCCTCTCCTTTCATCCGCCAATTGGCGCCCTTGGGTTGGAGCCCCAGAAGATCTGCGTCCCCAGCATCCCCACGAGGTGGACTCCCACCACGTTGAGCACCATCGACTTAGCCGTGGCCGTTCCGACCCCGACCGGGCCGCCACTCGCCGTATAGCCATAGTACGCACCGACTATCACGATGAACGTGGCCATCGTCATGCCCTTGATGAGGCTGTATAAGAGGTCGGGCGGGTTCTGGAACATCCAGAAGATCAGGAAGAAGCCGCCCGACGAGACCTCCCCGATCTGCTGCACCACCGCCAGGTAGGACGCGAAGAAGCCGGCGCCGACCGCGGCGATGTACATGAACGGCAGCACCATCCACGACGCGAGCAGGCGCGTGGCGCAGAGGAACGTCATCGAGCTGATGCCCATCACCTCGAGCGCGTCCACCTCGTCGGAGATCCGCATCGCGCCGATCTCAGCCACGAGGCCGGTGCCCACCTTCGCGGCCATCATGTAGCCGAACGCATACGGCATGATCTCGCGCAGGTCGCACCACGCAGAGAACACGCCGGCGTACGCGGGCGCGCCCACCGAGCGGTTGAAGTAGGCGCCCTCGATGCCGCACTGGAGGCCGAGGATGAACGTGGTGCTCCAGATCACGAGCGTGGAGCCAAGGATCAGGATGCCGGCCTGGCGCAACGCCTCGCCGAAGAACTTGAACACCCGGCCGCCGAAGATCTCGTAGAAGTCGCGCGCGGCGAACTTGGCGATGTCGCCCAGCGATGCGACCCAGTCGCGCGGAACGGCCAGCCAGGTTCGGCCCATTACTTGATCACCGAAATTTCCGGATGCGTGGCCAAGAGCGTCTGTGTAAAGACGTAGTTGAACGCGAAGATGCCCAGGAAGGCGATCACCACGCCCTGGTTCACGGCTCGGCCCACGCCCTCCGCGCCGCCGGAGGCGGTCATGCCCTTGTAACAGGAGACGATCGCGATGATCGCGCCGAAGAGGGTGGTCTTCACGACGCTGCCCCAGAGGTCGGTCACGGACGCGTTCGTGAGCAGCGTTGAGAAGAACGGCCCGAGCGGCGCCTTGAACGTGAGCGTGGCGAGCACGCCGCCGAAGATGCCGAAGATCAGCGCGTAGATGTTGAAGAGCGCCGTGACGATCATCAGCGCGAGGAAGCGCGGCACCACGAGATTCTTCACGGGGTCGACGCCGAGCACCTGAAGCGCGTCGAGCTCCTCGCGGATCTTGCGCGCGCCGAGGTCCGCCGTGATGGCGGTGGCGGCTACACCGGCGAGGATGATCGCGGTGACGAACGGGGCGAACTCGCGGATCGTCGCGAGCACGAAGAAGCCGCCGAGCCGGTCGATCGCGCCGAAGAGGATCAGGAAGTTGCCGGCCTGGAGGCCCGGCGCGCCGTAGCCGAAAGCGATGGTCGAGATCAGCAGCGGGAACCAGCAGAGCCTGAGCGCAAACAGGAACTGGTTCACGAACTCGCCGCCGTACGGGTAGGGCGGGCGCAGGGCCGACAAGATCGTCTTGCCGGTCAGGATCATCATGTCCCCTACCTGTTCGAGCAGGTTCTTAGTAGGTAGAAACGCTCGGTCGGCTACTGCACGAACCACTCCGTCGGCTCCTCCCGTAAACAGGGCAGCAAGGGGCTCCCCTCTCCTCCGGCGGAAAGACTACGGGATCGCTTCTGGGCGGGCAACCGGGAACCGTCGCGTACCCCACCCCGGAAACTGCGCCGCTGCGCCCTTTGCCCGTGGTATGTTCCGCCCGCTTTGGACGCGAGGGGAGCGCAGGGAATGCGTGCGGGCGGAGTGGCGCTTGTTGCCCTCGCCGCGCTTGCCATGTCCGCATGTGGCGGATCGCAGCAGGACGCGCATGAGCCATCGGGCAAGTTCCGGGTCGAGGTGCACGGCAGCTTCCCGTCGAAGCAGAAGCTCGCGAAGCGGTCCGTGATGATCGTGACGGTGAAGAACCTCGACAGCCGGCCGCTGCCCAACCCTTCGGTCACGGTCGATTCGTTCAACCGCAACACCAGCCAGGCGAACGTGGCGGACCCGAGCCGGCCCGTGTTCATCGTGAACCGCGGCCCGCTCGGCGGCGACACCGCGAATCAGAGCACGTCGGCCTTCGGGCGAGAGCTCAAGCCGGGCCAGGTGGCCACGTTCCGCTGGAACGTCACCGCCGTGCAGCCCGGGCCGTTCAGGATCAAGTACACGGTCTCGGCGGGGCTGTTCGGCAAAGCCGTTGCCGTCGATGCCGCGGGCCACATCAATCCCACGCGCCAGTTCCACGGAGTGGTCAGTCAGGCCGCCCCGCACTCCACCGTCAACTTCAAGAACGGCAAGACGGTCCAGGGCGGCTGAGGCCGGCTCAGGCGGCGCGGCGCACGGGCACGCGCACGCCGGGCACCCAGTGGTCCTCGGGGAAGCGGTCGGCCAGTTCGGCAACCGCCGAGATCATGCGGCGCGCGTGACTCTCCGCCATGCGGCCGAGCAGCGGCCAGGCCGCGAGCAGCTCGGTGCGTGAGGCCGCGCTGTCGGCGCTGGCGCGCATCTTGAGCGAGATCACGGAGCCCTCGCCGCCATCCGTGCTGACGCACGCGGTCCAGGTGATCTCCGCGCGCCCGCCATTCGCGAGCCGCCACACGAGCGCGTGGCCAACCGCGCGGTGCGGCGCCACCTCGAGACGGTGGCTCGAGATCACGCGGTCCGACACGCCAAGCGCGCTGAGTGCCTCCTCGAGCCGCGGGCGCGCCTCGAAGCGCAGCAGCGCGTCATAGGTCCGGTCCGGCTCGGCGCCGACCGGCTTACAGAAATTCCTTGTGATGGGGCGGTTCATCGTCAGCTCCGGTTATTGGTATGGACGCTGAACCAATGATCGCCGCGCGCTCGCTCCAAGGCATTGGAGCCAGCCAGCGTCCGTCCGGGCGGTTAACCGGAGATCGCGGGCGCCTCGCGAAATACCGCCAAGCGGCGATGCGAGGTCCTATCGTGGGGGCAGTGAGCGAGCCCCGGCAGAGCACCCCATGGGAAGGCCGCGCCGAGCGGGCGGACCTGATCATCGTCGCGGGCATCGTCACGAGCGGCGTCTATGCCCTCGTGCTGCTGCCACTCGTTCCGTCGCTCGTGGGTACGCACCCGCTCCTGCTCGAGCTGATCCGCGGCTCCACCACCTCGATCGTGACGATGGGGGCGCTCGCCCGCACCGGGCATGCGGACCTCGTGGTGGCGCTCCTGGCGAGCATCCCGGCGCTGATCGCTTTCGACTGGGCGTACTGGTGGGCGGGGAGACGCTGGGGCGCCGGAGCGCTGCACATGCTCGGCGGCTCGCATCCCAAGGGCGTCCGCCGCGCCGAGCGGGTGCGGCGCCTGATGCACCGCTTCGGCCCGGCCGCCGTGGTGCTCGCATACGTCCTCCCTGTGCCGACGGTGCTCGTCGACGCCGCCGCCGGCTGGGCGCGGATGCGGCTCGTGGTGTTCCTGATCTGCGACGCGATCGGCGCGCTCATATGGACGGCTCTCCTCGTCGGTCTCGGCTACGGCCTCGGGCAGCGCGCGGTGGACGTGGTCCACAAGGTCTCGCACTACTCGCTGATCGTCACGCTGGCGCTCGTCGCCTTCATCGTGGTCAGGCAGGGCATGCACACGCGCGCGCAGTTCCGCCGCAACGCGCCGTGACGTCTTCTCCCGCCGGCCTCTGCGACAGCTGCGAGCACCAGCGCATCGTCAGGAACACGCGAGGCTCGTCCTTCTCGCTGTGCGAGCGCTCGCGCTCCGAGCCCGAGTTCCCGCGCTATCCACGGCTGCCGGTGCTCGAGTGCCGCGGCTTCGAGGAGCGCACTGAGGAGGGAGACGGTCCGCAGCGCGAGTGAAGCATTCAGCGCACGACCAGAAGCCCTCGCCGCACATGCCCGCCGGGGAACCGCACAGTCACGACCAAGCGCACACGCCGGTGCCTCTTCATTGCCGCCCTAAGCGTGTGACGACCGCGGCGCGAGACCTTCAACACCAGCCGGCCGCGCGCCACAAGCACCCGCCGATACCGCGCCGCCCCCGAGCACGGCCCAGGGCGGCACCTCACCCGGATCCCGTGACGAAGCACGGTCCGCAACCGCATCCGGTGAGCAAGCGAGACACGCACGGAGCCATGACTCCCCACTCCCGACCCCCCACTCCCGACACCTGGGCGAAGCCCCGACACGGCGGCCTGCGCATTCACAAGCCCAGCCCCGAACTGCACGTCCGGCCCCGGCGTGCCGAGGTCAGTCGCAGTGGCGAGGATCCGCTGCACCGCCGCCTGCCCACGCACCCCGAGCGACACGAGCAGCGCCGCCACCCCGGCCACATGCGGCGTGGCCTGCGAGGTGCCGGCGAGCTCCTGGTAGCCGCCGTTGTTCCACGTGGACAGCACGTCCTCGTCCGTACCCGTCATGTCCGAGCCGCCGGGCGCCACGAGGCTGAGCCCGGAGCCAAAGCTCGAGTAGAAGCTGCGGTTGCCGCGCTTGTCCACCGCACCGACGCAGAGGACCTTGCCGGACATCGAGTTGTTCTCGCAGAACGGGAGCCCGTCGTTGCCGGCGGCGGCCACCACCACGATGCCCGCGTCCACGGCTCGCTGCACCGCGGCGCTGATCTCGTCTGGGATTCCGAGCCCGGATGTGGGCAGCGTGCCGCCGAGGCTCAGGTTGATCACGTCGGCGCCGTGCGTCCTCGCCCAGTCGATCCCCTGGGCCACGTCGCTGTCAGATCCCGACCCGCCCGAGTCCAGCACGCGCACGGGCATGATGTGGGCGCCCGGCGCGACGCTGTCCACGCCTATGCCGTTGTTCGCGTCCGCGGCGATGATCCCGGACACGTGAGTGCCGTGTCCGTTGCCGTCCTGCGGGGTGGAGTCGCCGTCCACGAAGTCCCAGCCCGGCACGACCCGTCCGGCGAGGTCCGGATGAGCGGCATCGATGCCCGTGTCCACCACCGCCACCGTGGCGCCGGCGCCCGTTGTGACGGCATGCGCCTCGTCCGCGTGGATCATGTCGAGCCCCCACTGATGGACCCGCAGCGGATCGTTGGATGCAGCAGTGGCGGTGGCCGGAACCAGCGCTGCACACAGAAGCGCCGCGATCCCGCATCGCACAAGCCTCCCCATGCGGCCCCAGTCTAAGGAAGCCGCGATCCTGCATACAAACCTTGGCAAGACTGTGTCAAGGTTGGCCGGATTTCGGCTAGCATGGCCGCGATGCGGGATTACCTCGAGGCCATCAACTCGCGCGTCGTGATCTTCGACGGCGCCATGGGCGCCACGCTCGAAGAGCTCGAACTGACCCAGGAGGACTACGGCGGGCTGCCCGGCAAGTGCCACGAGGCGCTCGTGCTCAACCGCCCGGACGTGATCCAGGGCGTGCACGAGTCGATGATCGCGGCGGGCGCCGAGGTGCTGGAGACGGACACCTTCCAGGCC
>DATEPK010000186.1:0-2738 GCA_035273245.1 Thermoleophilaceae bacterium | reverse complement strand
GGCAGCTCGTCGAGCGCGGCCAGGCGGCGCCGCGCGAGGTCGTTCGCCAGTGCGCCGGCGCTGTGAAGGATGAGGTCGAGCAGGTGCTCGTCCGCCACCACGAGTGCGGGACGGCCCTCGCGGGCAACCGCCTCGAGTGCGAGCCGCGCCCGCTGCGCGGATTCGCGTGCTTTCTCGGTCCTCACCGCGGGACCGATGGCGGCGGACGCGTCGTGCAGGGCAGCCCTCAGCTCCGCGTGCCTGCCCGGCGCGCTCGGATCGGCAACGATTCCCCAGCCGAGGCCGTCGAAGGTGGCGAAGCGGACCGGCTCCGCCAAGCGCGCGCCCGTGCGATCGAGATTGGGCGACTGGAACGCGAGCACGGCGAGACTGTCCGGCATAGCCCAGTCCGCCTGTTCGGCAATGCGTTGCATGTCCGCCGGCGGAGGCTGCGGCTCGGCGAGCAGCGCCTCGATCAGCCGGCGCGTGTGCTCGTGCCGCTCCCGCAGCGCCAGCGACTGCTCGTACGTGTAGCCCTCCGCCGTGACGGCGGAGATCTCGTCGATGTAGGCGAACATGCCCTCGGCAAGCGTGTACAGCTCGTGCGGCTCGACCCCGGCGGCGTCCCCCGCCCGCGCCATCCCGCGCCACGCCACCCGGGCGCCGGCGCGGTACGCGCTCAGCAGGGCGTCGAGCGAGCGGCCGCTCCGGGCCTCGCCGCGGCCGAAGGCGAAGTACACCTCGCGGCCGGGCAGCTGCGTCTCGTCGCCGCCGGCCACGAGTTCGAGGAAGCCCTCGAGCGCCTGCTGCACGCCGATGCGCACGTTGCGGTCGAGCCCGCGCTCATAGGCCGGCACCGCGGCCTGCACCGCGTCGATGATCTCCTCGACGAGAGCCGGAAGCGCCGGGCGAAGGCTGCCCGCGACCTCAGGAGAAACCGCCTCCCACGGCGGTGCCGTTTTGTGCAATCGCTCAAATTGGGTGCGTGGCATTGTGGCTTAACGCTCTAGAAGGGCCTCGAACACGTCCGTACGCTCAAAAGCATGTCAAGACTCGAGCGGAACGCCAACATCACCGCGGCGATCCTTCCCTTCGTCGCCTTCCTCGCCGCGGTCGTGCTGCTCTGGAACGAGGCGGTGAGCTGGCGCGACCTGGCGATCTTCGGCGGCATGTACTTCGTCACCGCGCTCGGCGTGACCGTGGGTTACCACCGCCTCTTCACCCACCGCGCCTTCGACGCGCCGCGGCCGGTTCGCTACCTGTTCGCGGTGCTCGGGTCGATGGCGGTGCAGGGACCGCTGATCGACTGGGTGGCCGACCACCGCAAGCACCACGCGTTCACGGACACCGAGGGCGACCCCCACTCGCCGCATCACGATCACGGCGAGGGCTTCAAGGGCGCGCTCGAGGGCCTGTGGTACGCGCACATGGGCTGGCTCTTCGTCACGCAGGGCACCGCCGAGAAGCGCCGCTTCGCGGCCGACCTGCTCGAGGATCGCGGCATGCGCAAGATCAGCCGCAACTTCCCCTGGCTCGTGCTGCTCGGCCTGGCGATCCCGTTCGCGCTCGGCTACGGCTTGAGCGGCTCGCTCGCCGGCGGGCTCACCGCGCTCCTCTGGGGAGGCTTCGTACGGATCTTCCTGGTCCACCACGTCACCTGGAGCGTGAACTCGGTGTGCCACTTCTTCGGCCGCCGCCGCTTCGACACCGATGACTTCTCCACCAACGTCTTCTGGCTCTCGGTCGTGTCGCTCGGCGAGTCATGGCATCACAACCACCACGCGTTCCCGCGCTCGGCCTTCCACGGGCTGCGCTGGTGGGAGATCGACCTCTCGGGCCTCATCATCCTGGGGATGAGGAAGGTGGGGCTGGCGAGCAACGTGGTGCTCGTGAGCCGGGAGCGGCAGCTCGAGCGCGCGAACGGTGCACCGGCCGCGCGCCGCGGCGCGCTCGTCAGCGGTCGGTCGTAAGCACGGCCACGCAGTCGATCTCCACGGCCGCGCCCAGCGCGAGCGCGCTGCAGCCCACCGTGATGCGCGCAGGCGGGCTGTCGCCGAACACGCTCGTGTACGCCTCGTTCATGTCGTCGAACGTGGTCATGTCGGTGAGGTAGACGTTCACCTTCACCACGTCGTCGAGCGATGCGCCGCACTCCTCGAGGATCCGCTTTATGTACTCGAGCGCCTGGAGCGTCTGACCCTTCACATTGCCGACGAGGTTGAAGTCCTCGTCGGTGCCGAGCGTGCCGGCCACGTGGATCACATCGCCAACCTGGACGGCGTGGGAGAAAGCGGGCAGCCGGGGCACACCTTCGACGTTCACGCGGCGCTTCACGCTGACAAGGATGCCTTATGGGCCAGAGCAAGGGCGACCCGCCCGATCCCGGGCCGCCCTCATCTGTATGACGCCGCGGGCTCCCGGAAGCTTCCGCTCTCGGCACGGCGCCTGCCCGTGACGACCGCGCGTGCGCCGCGAGCCGGCACCAGCGTGATGTGCTTCATACGCACCGGCTCCGGCTCGGGCCGGTCGGCGCGCAGGTCGAGCTCGGACAGGATGGTGCGCAGCACCGTCTTCATCTCGAAGGTGGCAAAGGCAGCGCCGAGGCAGCGCCGCGTGCCGCCCCCGAAGGGGATCCACGTGTACGGCTCGGGCTGGCCGTCGAGAAAGCGCTCCGGGCGGAAGTCGCGCGGCGAGGGCCAGTGGGACTCGGAGCGCTGCACCACACCAACTCCCGGCATCACGGTCACGCCCGCCGGCAG
>DATEPK010000185.1:0-9961 GCA_035273245.1 Thermoleophilaceae bacterium | reverse complement strand
CCGGTGGACAGCACCGCATAGAAGGCGATGAACGGGATCACCGCGAGCGGGTTGAGCCGCGCGAGGAAGACGAATGGGATCACCGTGTCGCCGTACGCGGGATTCCAGTTCGCGCGCGAGTAGCCCCACAGGCCGAGGATGTCCGCGGCGGCCGCGGCGCCGATCAGCGCGCCGCTCACGAGGAAGCTCGACACGATCAGCTTGCGCACCTGCACGCCCACGTGACGCGCGGCGCGCGGATTGGCGCCCAGCACCTGGATGCGCAGCCCGAAGGCGGTGCGCGTGAGGATGTAGTACGCCGCAAGCGCGGCCGCGATCGCCACCAGCACGCCCACGTGGATGCGCGTGCTCGGGATCGTCGGCAGCATCTTGTCGATCGGCAGGACCTTGGTCTGCGGGATGTTCACCGACGGGTCCTGGAACGGCCCCTTCACGAGGATGTTCGCCACCCCCACGCCGATGAACGACATCATCAGGGTGGTGATGATCTCGTTGGTCTCGTAGACCGCTTTGAGGCCGGCCGGCACCACCGTCCAGGCGGCGCCCACCGCGGCGGCCACCAGGAAGAGGATCGTCATCGCCAGCCAGAGCGGCATGTGGGTGACGAGCGAGGGCCCCCAGCCGGAGAGAACCGCGGCGGCGAGCAGGAACTGCCCGTCGTAGCCGAGGTTCCAGATGTTCGCGCGGAACACGAAGATCAGGCCGACGGCGATCAGCAGCAGGGGGGCCATGCGCACGGCGCTGTCCTGCCACGAGCCCTGCTGCACGCCGCCGTGCCAGATGTCGGAGTAGAACTGGAGCGGGTCGCGGCCGAGGATCAGGAGCAGGATTCCGCCGGCCACGAGGGCGAGGATCACCGGCACGAGCGAGCGCATCAGCAGGTCGATGGCGCGCGCGGCGGTGCGCGAGCGCTGCGGCCGCATCGGCTCGTCGACCATCGGCATCGCTTCGCGGGCCTGAATCGCGCTCACGCCGCGGCTCCCTGCTCAGCCCCCAGCGACACGTCGCCGATCATCAGTCGCCCGATCTCCTCGGCGGCGCCCGGGCCCGGCCGCACCTCGCCGACGATGCGCCCGCGCGAGAGCACGGCGATCCGGTCCGACACCTCGAGCAGCTCGTCGAGGTCGGTCGAGATCACGAGCGCGGCCTTGCCGTCGCGCATGTCGCGGATCATCTGCCGCACGGTCTGCGTGGTCTTGATGTCGAGCCCGTAGGTGGGCTTGTGGAAGACCACGACCTTCGAGTCGAACGACAGCTCGCGCGCGAGCAGAACCTTCTGGATGTTGCCGCCGGAGAGCGTGCCCGCGCGGGTGTCGATGCCCGGCGTGCGGACGTCGAAGCGCTCCACCAGCTCCTTCGAACGCGCGTCGATCGCGCTCTTGCGGATCCGGCCCTGGCGCCAGAACGGGGCCTCGCCGATCAGCTTGAGGAAGATGTTCATCGACACCGGCAGGCCGGACACGATGCCCTCGCCCAGCCGGTCGTCCGTGAGGTAGCGCAGCCCGAGCTTCTGCCGCCCGGTCACGCCGACGTGTCCAACGGGCGCGCCGAGGAACTTGACCTCCCCGCGCTGCAGCTTGCGCTGGCCGCTGATGGCCTCCGCGAGCGCGCGCTGGCCGTTGCCGTCCACTCCCGCCACGCCCAGCACCTCGCCCATGCGCAGCGTGAGCGACACGTCGTCGAGGCCGGGCTCCGAGCCCTCGCCGCGCACGGACACCCGCTCGAGCGCGAGCGCCTCCTCGGCGCTCACCGGCGCCGGCTGCGCCTGCACCGCCTCGATCTGCTCCGCCTCGCTGAGGTCCACCTTCAGCTCGGCAACCCCCGCGAGGTTTGCGGCCGAGTCGCCGAACATCATCTCGACGATCTGCTGCTCGAGCTGCTCGGGCGAGGCCGACTTGACGGCCGACTCGTCGAGCGTCCCGATCAGCTGGCCGCGCCGCAGCACCGAGATGCGGTCGCCGAGGAACGCGGCCTCATGAAGCTTGTGTGTGATGAAGATGACCGCGAGCCCGTTCTCCTTGAGCCGCGAGAGCACCTTGTAGAGCTCCTCGACGGCCTGTGGCGTGAGCATCGAGGTGGGCTCGTCGAGGATGAGCAGCCGCGACCCGCGCCAGAGCGCCTTGATGATCTCCACCTGCTGCTGGCGGCCGAGCGCGAGATCCGCGGCGCGCGCCGACGGATCCACCGCGACGCCAAGCGTCGAGCCGATCTCCTCGAGCCGCTTGCGCGCGCCCTCGTTGTCCACGCGCAGCTTGTGCGTGTCCCCCAGCATCAGGTTGTCGAGCACGCTCAGCGCCGGGATCAGCGTGGAGTGCTGGTACACGGTGCCGATTCCCAGCTCGAGCGCGTCCCGCGGCGAGCCGATGTCCACGGTTTCGCCATCCACCCGGATCTGGCCCTTGTCGGGCCGCTGGATGCCGGACAGGATGGCCATCAGCGTGGACTTGCCGGCGCCGTTCTCACCGAGCAGGCAATGGACCTCCCCGCGGCGGACGTCGAACGTGATGTCGTCGTTCGCGACCACTCCCGGGAAGGCCTTGCTGATGCCGATCAGCTCGACAACCGGCGCAGCGCCCGAGGACGGCGGGCGCTGTCCTGCGCCCGCCGCCTCGGAGCTGAGATGAGCCGCGGCGCTCACCCGTTCAGCGCCGCCTTCACCTGGCCGATCTTGGAGTAGTTCGGCACCTGGATCTGTCCGTTGATGATCTTCTGCTTGGCAGCCTGGATCTGGGTCCAGACCGACGAGGGGATGTACTTCGTCTTCAGGAGCGAGACGCCGCCGTTCGCCAGCGTGAGGTCATAGCCCTGCTGGCCGAAGGTGCCGTCGTCGATCTCCTTGATGAACTGCTTGTAGGCCCCGGCGAAGTTCCAGAGCACCGACGACAGGAAGACGCCGTTCTTGTCGATCGGAGTCATGTCGCCGATGTCGCCGATCATCCAGACCTTGTGGCCCGGCTTGGCGGTCTCGATCGCCTGCAGGTAGCCGAACGACGCGCCGTCGCCCATCGTGAGGATCACGTCGGCGCCGTCGGCGACCATGCTCGTGGCCACGCGCTTGCCGCCGGCGGCGTCGTCATAGCCGGCTGAGCTGATCTCGGCGAAGGAGACCGGCATCTTCGGCTTGACGCTGTGCACGCCCGCGATGTAGCCGCCGGCCATCTTGAACCAGTTGCTGTCGGACGCGGAGATGATCACGCCGACCTTTCCGGTCTTCGACTGATGAGCCGCCAGGATGCCCGCGAGGTACGCGGCCTGCTGGCTCTCGGTCGTGATGTTCGACACGGCGCCCGGCGACTTCATCGTCGGGATGTCGTAGGTGACCGTGGGGATCTTGTACTGCTGGCCGATCCGCTGGGCCGCGGTGTCGAAACCGCTGGCGTGGGCGATGATCAGCTGCGGCTTGGTGAGCGCGACCTGGCGCAGCACCGTCGGCGTCTTGTCGTAGCCGATGTTCGAGCTGACCTTCACCGTCGCGCCCACGGTGCCCGCCGCCGCCTTGGCGCCGTCCACACCCTGTGCGTTCCAGCCGTAGTCGTTGGTCTTCGCCGGCGTGACGACGGCGATGGTCTTCACCTTGCTGCTCGCACTGCTGCTGCCCGTGCTTGCTCCGCCGCCGCCGGAGGCCGAGCTGGTCGAGCTGTTGTTGCTGCTCGAGCCGCAGGCCGCCACCAGGAGCGAGAGCAGCGCCACGGCGGCCAGCAGGCCGATGCCACGTAGCGCGCGCCTTCTCAGGACTTGCATGGAGAGTCGTTCCCCCTTCGTTTAGGCAGAGTCCAAACCGGACCACGGGACCCCTCCGGGGAGCCCCGCAAGCCGCCTGATGGGCGGTCTCGCGCCGGGACGGTATCTGGTATGGTGCTAACTGTCAACAATTGACAGCGAACACTTCGCGGACTCGTCGTTCTTGTCATCAAGCCCGAGAAACCCCTCCAGGCGCTGGCGTCTAGCGGCCGGCGGCGCCGCGCTTGCCGCGGCGCTCGTGGTGCTCGTGTTCGCCCTCACGGCAGGCTCCGACGCCAAGGCGCCCTACCGGACGCCGACCCTGGACGTGGCCAAGCAGAAGCTCGCCGTGAGGATGCACGAGCGCCTGCTTCGCCCCCACTGGATCGCGTGCGTGGCCAGCGGGCGCCAGTACCGGGGCGCAGGGGTTGTCCGCTGCAACGTGAACTTCGGAGACCCGCACATTCAGGCCTACTGCACCGTGCTCCAGGGTGCGAGGCTCGTCACGCAGTACGACGACGGCGCGATTCCGTGCGGCCACGACGACGCCGGCTGGAGCTCGCCGATCCAACACTCCGATTGAGGGGGAGAAAGCGATGGAGCCGCCCGATTTCACGTTGACCGCCGGCCCAACCGCGGCCTCGCCGCGGGTGCTCCAGGCGCTCGGCTCGCCGGTGATCTTCGACTACGACCCCGTGTTCCTCGAGCGCTTCCGCGACACCGAGCGCATGCTCGCCGAGCTGATGAGGACGAAGAACGACGTGGTGCTCATGCAGGGCGAGGCGGTGCTCGGGCTCGAGGCCGCCGCGCGTGCGCTCATCCGCCCCGGCACCCGCGCGCTCAATCTCGTGTCGGGCGTGTACGCGGCCTGGTTCGGCGACTGGCTGCGCGACTACGGCGCCGAGGTGATCGAGCACGTGGTGCCCTACGACGAGGCGATCGACCCCGCCGACGTCGCGCGCCTGCTCGACGAGAACGAGGGCATCGAGTTCGTCTCGGTCGTTCACTCGGAGACGCCGTCCGGCATCGAGAACCCGCTCGCCGACATCGGGCGGCTGGCGCACGAACACGGCGCGCTGATGTTCGCGGACGTGGTGTCCGCGCTCGGCGGCACCGACGTTCGCGTGGACGACTGGCACGTGGACCTCGCCGTGGCCGGGCCGCAGAAGTGCCTCGCCGGCCCGCCCGGCATGTCGCTCATCAGCGTGAGCGAGCGCGCGTGGCAGGTGATGGAGGACAACCCCAGTGCGCCACGTGGCTCGTTCCTCTCGCTGCTCGATTGGAAGCACAAGTGGATCGACGGCGGGCGCGTGGCGTTCCCGTACACGCCGTCGGTGTCGGACGTGAACGGCGTGAACGCCGCGATCGGCGAGGTGCTCGACACGGGCGGCGTGGACGCCTCGATTGCGCGCCATGCGCTGGCGGCGCGCGCCACCCGCGCGGGCGTGCGCGCAATGGGACTCGAGCTGTGGCCGAAGAGCGATGAGTACGCGGCCAACTGCGTGACGGCGGTCCGCTGCCCGGAGGGCATCGACGTGGCTTCCACGCTCGGCCACATCCGCGAACGCTACGGCGTGATGCTGAGCGGCGGCTACGGCGAACTGAAGGACAAGCTGTTCCGGCTGGGGCACATGGGCCCGGCCGCCCGCTCGCTCAACCCGCTCGTGGCGGTGGGCGCCTTCGGCCGCGGACTCGCCGACCTCGGTGCGGACGTGAACGTGGGCGCCGGCACCGAGGCCGTGCTCGCCGTGCTCTCAGAGGCACGCGCCGCGGAGGCCACCGCGGCGTGAAGCTCACGCCCTTCGAGCTTCACCGGCCAACCTCGGTGGCCGAGGCTAGCGAGCTGCTCGAGCGCCTCGGAGAGCGCGCGGTGATCTACTCGGGCGGCACCGAGCTCCTGCTCGTGGCGAAGATGGGGCTTACCGAGTTCACCGCGCTCGTGGACGTGAAGCGAATCCCCGAGCTCAGGCAGGTGAGCGCGAACGGCGAGCTCACCCTCGGCGGCGCGGTGACGCACCGCGAGATCGAGCGCTCGGACGAGGTGCGGCGCGGCTGGCCCGCCCTGGCCGAGATGGAGCGCCATGTGGGCAACATCCGCGTGCGCAACATGGGCACGATCGGCGGCAATATCTGCTTCGCCGATCCGCACTCCGATCCCGCCACGTTCCTGCTCGCGGTTGGCGGGGAGCTCACACTCCAGCGCGGCTCGGGCGCGCCGCGGCGGCTGCCGGTGGACGAGTTCGTGCGCGGTCCCTACATGACCGCGCTCGAGCCGGGCGAGCTGCTCGTGTCGGTGAACGTTCCAGCGCTGCCGGAGGGTGCGCGCGTGGTGCACCGCAAGATCTCGTTCCGCGAGCGGCCGGCGATCACGGTGGCCGCGCGGCTCGAGGTGCGTGACGGCAGCGTGACGGGCGCGCGCCTGGCAGTGGGATCGGTGTCCGTTCGCCCGGTCCGGCCTATGGATGCCGAGAGCCTGCTCGAAGGCGCCGACGCCGGTTCCGTGGACCTCGCCGCCGTCGGCGAGGCGGCGGTCGCGGCCGTCCAGCCGGTGGAGGACCTCAACGGCTCCGCGGACTACAAGCGCCAGCTCATCCGCGTGCTCACCGCACGCGTGCTCGCGGAAGCCCTGCCCGAGTCCGCGTGAGCGAACTCGCCGGGCGGCTGATGGAAGCCGCCGAGCGTGCGCGGCCGGAGCTCGTGGAGCGCCTGCTGAGACTCACCGCCGTCGACGCTCCGAGCGGCGAGCCCGCGGCGCTGGCACCGGCGGCGGAGGTTTTCACGCACGAGCTTGCCGAGCTCGGCGGTGAGGTCGAGCGGCACGAGCGCGACGGCATCGCGCACCTCTCCACACGCCTCGGGCCAGACGGCGACGAGCACGTCCTCGTCCTGTGTCACTACGACACGGTCTGGCCCGCCGGCACCGCCGCGGAGCGTCCCGGACGGGTGGCGGACGGCCGCCTCTCGGGGCCGGGCGCGTTCGACATGCGCGGCGGCATCGTGGCCGCGCTTGCTGCGCTGCGGCTGCTCGGCGAACCCGAACTGGCGGCGCCCGTACAGGTGCTGCTCACGGCCGACGAGGAAACGGGCAGCGCCAGCTCGCACGACCTGATCGTGGAGATGGCGCGCGATGCCCGGCTCGTGCTCGTCACCGAACCGCCGCTTCCGGGCGGCGCATTCAAGACGGCGCGGAAGGGCTGGGGCTCCTACACGATCGCGGTGACCGGCCGCGCGTCGCACGCGGGCCTCGACCCCGACGCCGGGGTGAGCGCGATCGACGAGCTGCTCGATGTGCTCCGTGACATAACGGCACTCCGCGCTCCCGAGCTCGGCACGACCGTGAACATCGGAAGCGTGCGCGGCGGCACTAGGCCCAACGTGGTGGCCGCCGAGGCGTCCGCGGACTTCGAGCTCCGCGCCGCCACCGTCGCGGAGCAGACTCGCGCAGACGAGGCGCTGCGCTCATTGCGTGCTCGCCGCGAGGGCGCGACGCTCGACCTCAGGCGCCATCACAGCCGTCCGCCGATGGAGCGCACCCCCGCCGTGGCAGCCGCGGCGCGCCGCGCGCAGGAGCTGGCGGCGCTGCTCGGGCTGGAGCTCGGCGAAGGCCCCGCCGGCGGAACGAGCGACGCCAACTTCATCGCGCCGCTGGGGGTCCCGGTGCTCGACGGCCTCGGGCCCGACGGCGGCGGCGCTCACGCGCTGGACGAGCACGTGCTCGTGGACTCGCTGGTGGAGCGAACCGCCCTCATCGCCCTGCTGCTCGCGGACGCTTAGCGCGGCACGTTCACGTCGATCGTGCTGCTGCTCGTGAGGCCGTTCAGGCTCTTCGCGCTCAGCACGATCTGGTAGCCGCCGCGCTTCGGCAGCGGCCAGATCAGCTTGTGGCCGCCGCGCTCGAGCGGCGCGAGGAAGGTGCGAACGGACCGCGTGCCGCGCTTGAGGCTGACCGTGATGCCCGAGCGCTTCGAGATCGTGAAGCCAACGCGCAGCTGCTTCCTCCGCTTGTCCACGCGCGCGCGTAGGTTGGTGAGCTTCACCGGTTCGGTCTCGTAGCGGTGGAAGTTCGAGGCGAGGTCGCAGAAGGGCGCCTGCCAGCGCTGGCACATCTCGTCGAGGAATGAGCCGAACAGCTCGTGGTAGCTCAGGTCGGACTCGTGTCCCGGCCCCTTCGGGGTTCGGTAGTAGAGCGACCACGCGCCGGTGTCATAGAGGGGCAGGATCTTCCGCGCGGCGTCCACGCCCTCGGCCACGAGCGCGGCGGCATCGCTGTCGCCGCTGTTGCGCGCATAGACGTCGAGCCCGAGTATCGACTGGGCGTACGCGTTCCCCACGAGCAGCGACGGGTCCTGCGAGTACTGCAGGAAGAAGATCCCCTCCGGCCGGTCGATGCGAATGCCCCACGGCGGGCCGGACTGGAATACGCCGAGCATCGAATGGGCGGCGTCGGCGTAGCGCGCGTCGCCGTCGCGCTTCGCCAGCGTGGACAGCGCCTGCATGCCGGTGGCGGTGGCCATTCCCGACACCCACCCGGGCGCGCCGCCGGACCACGGGAAGTAGTACTCGAACGCGAGGAAGCCATGGCGAGTCACCGCGGTCTGCAGCATCTCGTCGGCGTAGCTCTCGATCTGGCCCGCCTTCGGGTGCCGGAGCTTGAGGAGCCCGTTGATCTTCCCGAAGTTCGCGAGCGGCTGGAGCTGCCAGCCAGAGCCCGGATAGAACTCATAGATGAGCTGCGAGCCCGGGAAGGTGGTGCGCGTGCCGTATGCCATCGAGCCCTTGCGCTCCTGCCAGAACCACTGGATGTTGCGCTGAAGGATGAGGAACGCCGGGTAGGCGCGCCCGCCGAGGAGATGCCTGCGGGCGAGCGAGGTGAGGTTGGCCAGCACGCCGCGCATGTTCGTCCGCGCGCTGCCGCGCAGGTGCCGCGCCGCGATCTTTCCCTGGTTGTAGAGGCGGCGCCACTGGGTGGCCTGCGACCCCGTGGTGCCGCCACGCGCCTGGAGTGTGGACAGCGTGGTGAGCACGGGATCGCGCTTCTTCGCGGCGGCCGTGGCCGGAATGGCCAAGCACGCCGCGAGCAGCAGCAGACAAACGATCTCCCCTGGACGCCTCACGCCCGGGTTGTAACAGGGCTAGGAGGGGATCGGTGCGGCGTCCGCCTCTTGGGCGTCCTCTTGCATCAGCTCCCCCGCGGTGATCGCGAGGGCGGCCGGAAGGAGCAGCGTGGGGAACACCAGCGGCAGCACGAGCAGGTGCAGCCAGTCCCACAGCGTGTTGCCGCGGAAGCCGGTCCAGCCCCATCCGAACGCGTAGCCGCCGATCACGGCCACGGCGAAGGCGGCCAGGATCAGCGCGAGCAGCAGCCGGTGGTGCATCCGCAGGTCGTCGCGGATGTCTCCCCACACTGGGAAGGTCGCCACCACGAGAGGGAGGAGCAGCAGGTTGATCCAATCCCACAGCGAGTTGCCGCGGAAGCCGGTCCAGCCCCACGGCACCAGGTAGCCGGCGAGCACGACCGCCCCGAAGACGGCGAGGAGCACGAGCGCGGCTGCCTTGCGCTCCCTGCTGAGCCGGCGGCGCTTGCTCAGCCAGATCGGCAGCGTGGCGACGGTGACCGGCAGCAGCAGGAGGTTGATCCAGTCCCACAGCGTGGCGGTCTTGCCGCTGATGCCTGTCCAGGACCAGTGCGCTTCGTAGCCGCCCACCAGCACCGCCGCGGCGGCCGCGGCGGCCAGCAGGCGGAAGGTGCTGATCCTGCGCCTCCGGCCCGTGCTCGAGTGGGTGGTGTAGACGGATGCCACCTTGGACCATTCAAAGCCCGGTGGCGGCTGCTGTCAATCGCTTCTAGGCGACCTTGAGAAGCAGGATCACCACGAGCACGAGCACGATCAGGCCGCCGGCGACTATGGCGCGCAGGATCGGATCGGTGGCCGCGCCGAGCCGCGGCGCGTGCGGCTGGCGAGCCAGGTCCTGCGCCGACATGGCGGGGAAGCCGGTGCCGCGTCCCAGGGCGGCATCGCGGTCGGCGAGCGCGCGCCGCTGGGCCTCGAGCGCGTCATCGCGCTCGGCCACCATCGTTGCGTTCTCACGCTTCCAGCTGTCGAGTTCGTGCACCGCCGCCGCACGTTCGCGCACTGCTGTTTCGAGCTCCGCGAGCGCAGCATCGCGAGCCGCGGTGGTGGTCTCGAGCTCGTTCTCCGCCTTGCCGAGTGCGCGCCGCACGCGCTCGGCTTCACCCGCG
>DATEPK010000184.1:0-5564 GCA_035273245.1 Thermoleophilaceae bacterium | reverse complement strand
GCACCGCGGTTCGCTCGGCGTCGCTCAACCTCGACTTCCAGGCGCAGCGCGTGTACGTCGTGCTCGGGCCCCCGCCGGGCCGCAGCGCGCTCGTGCAGGTGCTGCTGAACGGCAAGCCGATCCCGCGGGGTTCGGCGGGCACCGACGTCCACGACGGCGTGGTCGACGTGAACCGCCAGCGGCTCTACAACGTCGTGAGCCTCTCGGGGCCGGGCGGCGGCTACCTGACACTGCGCATTCAGAACGGCGTGTCCGCCTACTCGTTCACGTTCGGCTGAGCGCTCGGCTTGCCTGGCGGCCCCGCCCGCGGATATAAAGACGGGGTGGAGCCCGAGGCCCAGAGCTACCCGGCGCGGCTCGAGATCGAATACCGCGAGCCGCTCAACCGCTTTCTGCCGCTCGTCAAGTGGCTGCTCGCGGTGCCGCACTACATCCTGCTCACGATCCTGTACTTCGCCGCGTGGTTCGTCGTGATCGCAGCGTTCTTCGCGGTGCTGTTCACGCGCCGCTACCCACCCGCGCTGTTCCACTTCCTCGAGGGCGTGATGCGCTGGCACGCGCGCGTGATTGCGTACGTCTATCTGATGGTGGACCCGTATCCGCCCTTCAGGTTCGAGCCCGATCCGAGCTACCCGGTCGCGCTCGAGGTCGAGTTCCCGGAGGCCGGCGTGGACCGCTGGCGGCCGCTTGTGGCGTGGCTCCTCGCGATCCCGTACCTGTTCGTGGCCGGGATCCTCAACTACATCGCGGAGATCCTCGTGTTCTTCTCGTTCTTCGCGATCCTCTTCACGCGGAAGTTCCCGCGCGGGATGTTCGACATCGTGCTGGTGTCGCAGCAGTGGCTGACGCGCGGCTATGCCTACGCCGCGTTCATGACCACTCGGTACCCGCCGTTCGTGTGGGGCTGAGCAGTACCGCCGGCTGGCCGCGGATGCTCGCGAACATGGCGGGCGTGTTCTCCTCGCTGGCGTGCCACGCGTCCGGCGGCCGCGTGGTGGAGCTGGATGGAGTGACCGCGGCGGTGGTGCCGGATTGTCCGGGCCGCTCGGTGGTGAACTGCGTGGTGTACTCGGACGCCGCCGCCCTCGGTCGGGCGTTGGAGCCCCTGGCTGAGGAATACGAGCGGAGCGGAGTGCGGGCGTGGACCGTGTGGGTGCCCGAGCACGACCGGGAGGCCGCGGGGCTGCTCGAGCGCGCCGGCCACAAGCTGGATGCGCGGCCGGCGGCGATGGCGCTCGACCTCGCGGAGCTCGATGTGCCGGCGGCGGGCGGCGAGGAGCTCGACCTGATGGAGCCGGACATGGCGGAGGCGGCGCACATAAACGACGCCGCCTACGGCTTCGCCGGGGACTTCGAGCGGGCGTTCAAGCGGCTTCCTCCCGAGCCTGCGCATATCTACCTCGCGCGCGCCGGCGGCCTGCCTGCTTGCACCGTCCTCACCTATGAGGACGGCGGCGAGTGCGGCATCTACCTCGTGGCCACGCTGCCCGAGGCGCGCGGGCGCGGGCTCGCCACCGCGCTCATGATCCACGCGCTGATGGAAGCTCGCGAGCGCGGCTGTACGACCAGCTCGCTGCAGGCAACGCGGCGCGGGCGGCCTGTCTACCTGCGGCTCGGGTATCGGGATATGGGCACGGTGGACATGTGGGAAAAAAGAAGGTCGTAGGTCAGAGGTCATAGGTCAGAGAGTCTTTTGCTCGTCGCGGCGCTGTTTGCCGTGATCGCTGCTCCTGCTCGCGCGCTTCCCGCCCTGCCTCATGGGTGGCCGTCTCATCGGCTCGAGCTTGGGCTCATGGATGGACCTGGGGGTGCTGCTGCGCTTCGCCGCTTCGCGCCGTTCCGGTTTCGTTATCAGTACCTAGCCGGCGGCGTGAACACCGGCCAGGGGTGGTCGACCTGGAACCCCGGAGGAACTTTCGTCACGCGCTACATCCGGGAGTCGGCCGCTCACCACGTCACGCCCGTGTTCAGCTACTACATGGTGCGTCAGTCGCTTCCAGGCAGCGGTGTGGGGAACGAGCTGCAGGCGGACATCGGGAATCTCGACAACCCCGGCACGATGCGTGCGCTGCTCGCGGACCTCAAGCTCTTCTTCCAGCGAGCGGGCGCCACGCGGCGCAGGGTGGTGCTGCACGTGGAGCCGGACCTGTGGGGCTACGTCGAGCAGGCCTCGCGCGGGGACAACGCGTCAACGGTGCCCGCGCTCGTGTCCGCGGCGGGGATGCCCCAGCTGAAGGGACTGCCGGACACCGCTGCCGGCTTCGCCCAGGCGGTGAAGCGCCTGCGCGACCGCTACGCGCCGCGCGTCCTGCTCGCCTACCACCTCAGCGTGTGGGGGACGAAGGTGGACATCGCGCTGCAGAACCCGCCCAATGCCCAGGTGAAGAGGCTGGGGCATAGGGCCGCGGCGTTCTACCGCTCACTTCACACGCACTTCGACCTCACCTTCGCCGAGTTCTCAGACCGCGACTCCGGCTTCAAGCAGAAGATCTACGGCGACGGCGGGGCGTCCTGGTGGAACGCGGCCGACTTCGCGCGCGACGTGCGCTTCCTCTCCACCTACTCGCGCGCGGCGCACCAGCGGATCGTGATGTGGCAGATACCGCTCGGCAACCGCGAGATGCGGGCGGAGAACAACACCTGGGGCCACTTCCAGGACAACCGCGTGGAGTGGCTCCTCGGGCGCCACAGCGCGCGGCACCTGGCCGCCTACCGGCGCGCCGGCGTGATCGCGTTCCTGTTCGGCGGCGGGGCCGACGGCACCACCTGCGCCTGCGACGCGCAGCACGACGGCGTGACCAATCCGCCGCCGATCGACGGCAACAACCGCCGCTCGCTGTCGGCGGATGACGACGGCGGGCTGTTCCGGCAGCTCGCGCGCCGGTTCTACTCGCGCTCCCGCGCTCGCCTCCTTGCTCCGCGGCGTTTACGGCAGCAATGACAGGTGGGTTCCCACGTTGATGCTGCTCCTTATTGCTGCCTCCTACTCCCCACTCCCGCTCCCTACAGGCGAGGGCGGGAGCTCGAGTGGGTCGCGCTCCATCCCGCGCCGGTGGAAGAACGCGGCGAAGGAGCCGGCGGAGGCGGTGACCGCGGTGATCGCCCAGAACTCCAGGAACAGGTCGATGATCTTGCCGCCTGTGGTCACCGGGTTGGGCATCTGCGATGAGACCGTGAGCAGCTGCGCGCTCGTCCAGAAGAGCGCGTCGCCGAAGGTGTGGATGCCTGTCTGCGTCCGGCCGCGCTCCAGGAAGTAGATGGCCACCGCCGCCAGCAGGTCGATCACGAGCGATGCCGCGAACACCGACACGAGCCGCTCGCGCAGATGCAGATGGCTCGCCGTGTCCGCGCGAACGACCCTCCGCACCTCGCGGCCGAGACGGCGCAGCGGCGCGTGAACAGGCATCGCGCGCGAGAGTAACCACGCGCGCGGAGGGATCCGGCGCCTAAGCGCCGCCGAGCGACTCGTACACGGAGTCGAGCAGTGCCTCGCGGTCCCTGATCCCAAGCCGCTCGCCGAGATAGCGGGCGGTCTCGGCGCGCGTGGCGCCGTTGGCGGCCATGTTCACGGCAACGAGCCGGGCACGCCGCATGTGGTCGGGCTCAGGGGGCGCGGGAGTGCCGGCCCCGGTGCTCGCCCGGATTCCGGCGAGACGCTCCTCGAGCCGATCGGCCGCGTCGCGCAGCTCGGCCACGAGCGTCGTGAGATCGGCCAGCGCGACGTCCACCTCCTCGCGGGCGCGGCTCTTGAGGTCTTCGGCGGCCTTCTCCGTCGCGGCGAGCAGCGCCTCGAGGTCCCCCGTCCGCGAGCCTGCAGCGCCTGCCTCACCGTTGCTCTGCGTAGCTTGGGCGCTGTCCATGGCCGTGGCGCGAGCGTACCACCGTGCCGTTAGTCTCCACGCCGATGCTCGACGCGGTCCCGGTTCGCCAGCAAACGCACCCGCCAAGCGACGCGAGCGTGCTCGAGGACGTGGTCCTGAACGACCCGGACGGCAATGCCGTGCGCCTCGGGGATCTGTGGGCGGAGAGGCCGGCTGTGCTCGTCTTTCTCCGCCACTTCGGCTGTGTGTTCTGCCGGCAGCTGGCTGTGGACATCCACAACCACCGGCACGAGTTCGCCGAGGCGGACGTCGAGCTGGCGATGATCGGCTTCGGCCCGCCGGAGCACGCACGCGAGTTCCTCCAGAAGCAGAACGTCGACCTCAGGCTGCTGCTCGACCCGGACCGCAAGGTCTACGAGCTCGCGGGCGCGAAGGTGGCCACCCTCAAAGAGGTGATCGGCCCGCTTCAGATCTGGCGCGGCCTGGTGGCGACGATCGGGTCGCGGATCAGGCAGGGCAGCATCGCCGTGAATCAGGGAGTGATCAGGACCCACGCGGCGCAGCTCGGCGGGGCGCTCGTGATCGCGCCCGATGGCTCGGTGCGCTACGCGTACCTGTCGGAGCAGTCCGGCGACAACCCGCGCGCACAGGAGGTGCTGGCCGCCGCGAGGGCGATCCGGCCGCACCTCAACTCAGGCAGTTAGAAGCGGCGTCGCGGCCTGCCGAGGGGCCGGCCCTGGTAGCTGCCCGGGTTGAACAGCGAACCGCCGCGCGAGCGCCGGATCATGTACACGATGCCGGTCGACACCGCGACGGCCACCAGGAAGCTCCACGCATTCCGTCCCGCGAGCAGCGACGTGATGATCCCGCCGATGAAGGAGCCCGCGAGGCCCACGAGGATCGTCTGCCCGATGCCCATCGGGTCGGGACCCGGAAGCGCCAGGCGCGCGAAGGCTCCGATCACGAGGCCGGTGACGGCAAGCCATATGAGAAAGGCGATCAATCCCACTGATCGACAAGGGTAGCCTGCTCATCGCAGGTTAAACCCGTTGTTTCACCGGGCAAGCCAGGATCACCGCCGAATTCCCGTCACGGAAGGAATGCCGATGAGCGACCTGCTCGTCCAGTACCTCCGTGAGGCCCGCGCGACCGAGGCCGGCCTCACGCAGACGCTCCAGGCGCACATCGCCGCCACGCCGCCCGGCGAGCACCGGGCGCGGGTCGAGGAGCACCTCGAGGAGACGCGCGAGCATGGCCGCATGCTCGCCGCGCGGATCGCAGAGCTCGAGCAGGACGGCGCGGATCCGCTGCGCCTCGCGTTTTCGCTCATCTCGGCGCCCGTGGGCTACGGCCTCGGCATCGCCCGCGGCGCAACGCGCGCGATGCTCTCCGTTGTCGGCCTGCCGCTCACCCTGCTGCGCGGGGCCGAGTCCCCCGCCGCCGACCGCGTCCTGCGCAACGTGCGCGCCGAATCCGCAAGCGAGGCCCTCGAAGTGGCCACCTACATCGCCATCGAGCGCCTGGCCGAGGCCGAGAGCGACGAGACCACGGCCAAGCTCGCGCGGGAGATACGCGGAGATGAGGAGCGGATGGCCGAGTACCTGCGGGAGGCCGTGGTGGAAATCAGCGACCGGCTTGGAGGTCGGAGGCCGGAGGCCGGAGGTGGGAGGAAAAGGCCACAGGCCACAGGCCCCAGGCCACAGGCTACGAACGGCGCTCCGCCCCCGACACCCGAGACCCGAC
>DATEPK010000183.1:0-4650 GCA_035273245.1 Thermoleophilaceae bacterium | reverse complement strand
GATCGCATGCCCGTCGAATGCGGTCGACGCCGCGTTGCAGGCCTGGCACGACACGCCCACGATCTCACTCCACGCGGGCTTCATCGTGTCCGCGTTGGCCGCGTGGTACACGCCGGACTTCTGCAGGTCGCCCACGAGCTTCGTGCCGTGGCTGTCGGTGAAGAGGTTGGCCGAGGCGCCGAAGTCGAGATCGAGCTGGCCGCACGCCGGGTCGTCGAGCGGATAGGGAACGCTCGGGTTGTCGGAGGCGGCGCACACGGGCGTGCCGCTCAGCGTCTGGAGGGTATCCGTGTACTGGTCCACGTTGCCGGGATAGGCCGCCACGATCTGGCCGAACGTCGGGCGCGTGCGGTCGAGGTCGATCTTCAGGATCGCGTCAGTGTTCGGATGCTGCTTCTGCTTGCTCGAGGGGTTGCCCGCGCCCCAGTAGAGGTAGCGAGTGGTCGGGTCGTATGCCGGTGTGCTCCAGAGGCCCCCGCCGGCGAAGCCCTTCGCCTGGTCGGCCGGCGGGATGGTGGGCGTGACCTTGTCGATCGTGCCGGTGGCCGGGTCGAGAAGCGCGAATCCGCCGGTGGCCGTGGGGTCGCCCTCGGCGGGCGAGTAACCGGCCACCACAAAGCCGTTCGCCAGCACCGGGCTCGCGTTCGTGTAGAAGCCCGTGCCGGAGACGATCGGCGCGCTCTTCCAGAGCAGCGCACCGTTTGTGCGGCTGAGCGCAGCCACGTATGGCGCGTCCGCCTGGTCGACGAGCACGAACACACGGCCGCCGCTCACGAGCGGCGCGCCCACGATTCCGCCGCCGAAGCCCGCGCTCGTCAGCGGAAGCTGGCGATGCCAGACGAGCTCCCCGTTCGTCGCGTCGAGCGCGTAGACCACCGCGTTCGTCGAGCCGAGGAACACGCAGCCGCGATCCACCACGGGCGTGGTCTCGAAGCCGCTGGCATCGCCCACCGACGAGGTCGAGAAGGTCCAAGCCGCCTGGAGCGAGCCTGCCTGAGCGGGGCCGAGGGCGTGCTCCACCGGCTGATTGCGCGTGTTGGCCGGGTCGTGCCCGTACACGGGCCACTCGCCGCTCGTAGACGGCTGCGCGCTGCACGGCGCCGCCGCGGCGGACGCCGGCGCCGCAAAGATCCAAGCCGCGCCCCAAGCGAGCGCGGCCGCGAGCACGTAACGCGCAACTGAGCGCAACGAACACCTCCTGCCGCCTTGCCGGCCACGCCCCGCGCGCGGCCCGCCCCTGTCAGTGGCCGGACAGTATTCCGAAGGAGCGGCGCCTGGCGCGCCGGTCAGCCCAGCGAGACGACGGCGAGCCGCCGCTCCCCGCGCGGCGTCGACACCTTCACGGTGTCACCCGCCTTCGCCCCCACGAGCGCGCGGGCCATCGGCGCCTCGAACGAGAGCTTGCCGTTGGACGGGTCGGCCTCCGTGGCGGGCACGAGCACGAACACGTCCTCGCGTCCCGACGTCTCGTCCTTCACCGTCACGCGCGTGCCGAGGCCGACCACGTCGGACGGCGGCGCTGACTCCTGCACGTCCGCGCGCAGCACCTTCTCGCGCAGTGTGGCGATCCGCGTCTCGAGGTGGGCCTGTGCGTTCTTCGCGTCGTGGTACTCGGCGTTCTCCTTGAGGTCGCCCCATTCGCGCGCGGTCTTGATCCGGTCCGCGATCTCGCGGCGGCCCTCGGTCTCGAGCCGCTCGATCTCCTCCTTCAGGGCCTGAAGGCTCTCGGCGGTCATGGCAACGCTGTCGGACATCTGCTCCTCGTGGGTCGAAACTGCTGGGCCGCCCACAATAGCCAGAACGCCCGCCGCGCCATGCACGGCGGGCGCCTGGCCGTAGCTCTCCCGGACGCTGTTAGAAGGCGCCCGTCCCGTTGGGCGTTCCGAGGCCGGTCGGGCCGTCGAAGCCCGGGCCGGCGGTGCACAGGTACGCCGGGCTGCAGTTGCCGTTGCTGCCACTCGTCACGTCGTTGAGCGCCGAGGTGTGCGAGTAGGGGTACGACCCGTACGTGACCGACGAGGCATTGCCCGCCAGCGCGTACACCGACGCGATGATCGGCGACGACGCGCTCGTGCCGCCCACCACGCCCCAGCCGTTGAAGCAGTTGCCGAACAGCTGGTTGAGGCGGCTGCAGTTGCTGTCGTACACGTTCACGCCGCTGTTGGGGTCTGCCACGGCGGACACGTCGGCGACGGTTCGGTGCGCGCAGCCCGTGTCGGTCTGCCAGGACTGCTTCGCCTCATAGGCCGAGCAGCCGCTGCCGGCGCCGCTCCACGCGGTCTCGCTCCAGCCGCGCGTGTTCGACGCGCGGCCCAGGGTGGTCCCGCCCACCGCGGTCACGAACGGCGAGGACGCCGGGTACTCGACGCCGTAGCCGCTGTCGCCCGACGACACGGTGATGGCGATGCCCGGATGGTTGAAGTGCGCATTGGTGTTCGGGTCGGAACTCGACTCCGCGCCGCCGTAGCTGTTCGAGATCTCGGTCGCGCCGAGACGCGCGGCGGTGTCCTCCGCCGCGTACAGGTTGGCGTTCGCGTTCGAGCTCGCCTCCACGAGCAGGATGTGGCACTGCGGGCACGCGGCGGACACCATGTCGAGGTCGAGGCTGATCTCGAGGCCCCAGCCCTGGTTGTTGCTTGGGTACGAGCCCTGGACGCCGCTCTGGTTCACCTTCTTGAAGCAGCCATTGGCGGTGGTGCACGCCGGCAGTCCGTAGGTCGAGCGGTACGTGCCCATGTCGGCCTCGGCGGTGGGATCGTCATAGGCGTCGACGATCGCCACGGTCTGGCCGGCGCCGGCGGTGCTCGACGGGAGCGCGTACGCGCTCTGAATGTCGCTCGCGCCATAGCCGCCCGCCGGGGCCGCGTTCGCCACCGGCTTGCGCGACGGGGTGCCGAGCATCTTCGACAGACAGTGGGAGAACCCGGCGCGCACGTTGAGCGCACAGCCGGCGTTCAGAATCGTGTGCGGCCGCAGCCCCGCCGGCGGCAGCTTCAGTGCCGCGCCCGCGGGCGCGGACAAGAGGACGAACGCACCGATCGCGGACGCAGCGGCGATCGCATGACGAACACGCAACATAGGACCAGCCTTTCTCCCGCGGCTCACCCTGCCGGGAACTCGCATGTGTTCGGTCGGTCTCCCGCCGGCCGGCCCAGCACCTACGCGCCAGGCTCGCGAATTGTTACACGGCGTCGCTAGGAGACCGAGATGCCGCCCCACTCCTCCGGGGCGACGTCCGCAATGGTCTCGGAGAAGGTCCACTGATGCCCGGCCGGATCCTCGGCCGTGTACTGCCGCTCGCCGTACATGTAGTCCTGCGGCTCGCTGACGATGCGCGCGCCGTGGGCGCGGGCGCGCTCGCAGTGCGCACGCACGTCCTCCACGCGCACCATCACCGACTGCGTGACCTCTCCCGGCCGTGGCGGCCGCCTGTTGCGATGCTCCTCCATAGCGATCACGGCGCCATCGCCGACGTTGAGCTGCGAACGATGGCCGTCGCCGATTTGCACCCGTTCCTCGAAGCCGAATGCCTCACTCAGCCAGCGCACCGCTTCGCGCACGTCCGCATAGACGAGCTGGGGGATCACGGTGGACTGCGGTATCGAGCGGTTTGACTTCATACGACGCGGTAGCGCTGATAGAGCACACGGCCGGGGAACGCCCTCGTCTCCACGAGCTCGAGCTGGATCCTGTGGTCGAGTGGAGGGAAGTACGGCGTTCCGCCGCCGAGCACGACAGGGCTCACGAACAGCCTGTACTCGTCGATCAATCCGCGCGCGGCGGCAGCCCCGGCCAGGCCTGCGCCGCCGATCCCGATGTCGCCGCTCGCCTCGCGCTTCAGCCGGTCGACCTCGGCCTCGAGCGAATCCGTCGCGAGTCGCGTGTTTCCCTCCACATGGTCGAGCGTGCGCGAGAAGACCACCTTCGGCAGTGCCTGCCAGATCTGCGCGAAATCGAGCTCGACGGGACCGGCGTCCGGCCGCTGGTCCGCGGTTTCCCAGTAGACCATCGTTTCGTAGAGCCTTCTGCCGAGCAGGTGTGCGCCCAGCTCGCGCACCTGCTCGTTGTGGAAGAGATGCAGCTCCTCGTCCGGCGCGCTCCAATCGATCTCGCCGTTCGGGTCGGCGATGAAGCCGTCCAGCGACGCCGTCATCGAGTAGATCAGCTTGCTCATCGTTCTCCCCACTTCTCCCACAAATCGGCCGTGCGCCGCTCGGCGGCGGAGTCGTGCGTGCGCTGCAAGTTTCGTCCTCCGCGGGCGAACGTAGCGCTCACGGCGGGCGGAACCTCGTCCTCGCCGAACGGGCGCGACAGCCAGGTCGCCGCGCGCACGTTGTGAATGCCGGTCTTGAGCGCTTCGCTCGAGTCGTCATAGCGCCAGGGACCGCTGATGCGGCCGAGGTGGAAGAAGCCGTCCGTGCGCGTCCAGACGAGCGTGCCGTGCGGAAGCTCCGCGAAGGCGCGCAGCATCCGTGCGGCTTTGTCGCCGTGCTGCGCGCGCGTTGCCTGGATCGCCTCCTCGAGACTGTCCGGCGGCTCGTCCAAGCGCTCGCCGATGCCGACGACGCCGTGCTCGACCCCGAACGCCGCGCCGGCGTCGGGGGGCGCGTCGATGGCGCGTGCCCGCATCGGGGCGCGGTAGATGGGCTC
>DATEPK010000182.1:0-3477 GCA_035273245.1 Thermoleophilaceae bacterium | reverse complement strand
CCGCCAGGTGGAGGCGGCCTGGCGCTGCCGCTCGGCCGCTGGCGCACCGGCGGCCCGCGCGTGCGCGATCACGACAAGCCGCACCACCGCGTGCCGCGCCGAGGCTCGGAGCCGCTACCCGCGCCCTCACCGCCGCGGATCAGGCGACCGGCAACGCCGTCGCCCGTTCACCGCCGCGACTAGGCGGGCATCGCTCTTCACCTTTGCCACCGTATGGGTGGCGAAAGTGAAGAGCGCGTCACGCGTTGGGACTTAACCGGAAATAGTCCGGTCAACATCCAACGCGTGGAACCAACCCGCTGGGACCCAAGCGCTTATTGCCGCCTTAAGCGCACCCAAGCCGGAGCTAGTCAGGAAGGAACACGACGCGACCACGCAGGCGCTCGACGTCGTCGCCTGCCAGGTCGAGGAGCATGCCCAGCTCCTCGAGCGAGGCAAAGCCCGCCACGTCGTCGCGAGTGGTGGCGATCCGCCTGGCGAGTGCATCGTTCACGCCCGGGAGCGACATGAGCACGTCGACGGGCACGTGGTTCACGTCGACGACGCCCCCGTGATCGGACCCTGAAAGATCCGGGCGTCCAATCCCCAGCTCCAACGCGAGCTGCGGCTCTTCCTCCGCGAGCTTCACGGCACGTTCGCGCTCGGCGAGGCGTTCGCGTGCCTCGCGCACGCGATCATCGCGGGCCGGGTGCTGGTGCGGAAGGTGGTCGAGCAGCCAGGCCTGGATCTCCTGCCATGGGCGCGGCGGCGGCTCGTCTAGATCCCATTGCACTCGCGGCTCGTGATTTGGTGATGGCAGCTGTTCCAGCTCCGCGCACGAGATCGACAGATCGACGCCGCGTGTGTGGATCACTGCGACGTGCTCGGCAGGCAGGTAGCGGTCGCCACGAGGAGTCGCGATCACGAGGCCGTCGAAGATGTCTGCCGCCGGTTCGCACAGCACCTTTTTCACCTTTCCGGCCGGCTGACCGTCTGACGCATACACAGGAGTCGCCCGCGCGAGCGCTAGGTAGGAACTCGGCTTCCCTTCGTCCACACCGGCAGTATTCCCATACGAGAACTTGGTTGAGCGCTAAGGCCGCAAAGGCGGCCGAAGCCGGTAGGTGATCGCGCCGAACGTGACGCGATCGCCCGGGCGGACCGGCACCTCGTCGATCACGCGCAGACCGTTCACAAGGGTGCCGTTGGCGGAGCGAAGGTCGGACAGGAACCAGGCTCCTTCGCGAAAGTCGATCCGGGCGTGGCGCCGCGACACGGTGAGATCGCTCAGCACGCAATCGCAGTCGCGAGCGCGGCCGAGCGTGATCGCCCGGCCAGGCAACGCCATGAGGGGCGCACGCGCCTCGGCCCACCCGCGCTGGATGCGCGCGGTGAGGCGCGACATCCTCGCGGCCACGGATTCGAGCACGCGGCCTACGCCCGGCCGGCGAGGCAAATCAACCAGGAGCGCGTCGAGCTCGGCCACGCTCTGCGCCGCGTACGCGCCGTCAAGCCGGTTCGAGTAGGTCTCCAGCGACAGGCGCTCGTCGGCCAAGCCCGCTCGCAGCCGGATGAGAGCGCGCTCGCGATCGTCCGCGGACGGGCGACAGGTGGTGGGTGTCGGTGGGTCGACAGCCACCCCGGCATCCTCCCACCGCGTTCAGCCGAAGTCGAGCCTTAGCTCAACGTCACGCGGAAGACGGGATGGTCCGGCGCGATCCGGCGGAGCTCCTCGTCCGGCGCGTCCGGCCCGACGCCGGCGAAGAACGCACCCACCTCGAACTTCCACTTCTTCAGGTAGGCGCGGAGCAGCGCCGGCTTTTCGTCATCCGAGAGCTCGACCGCGCTGAACGGCTGCGTCCGCCGCCCGACGCGAAGCCTGCCGTGGCCGCTCGCGCGCAGGTTCTTGACCCACTGGGTGTGGCCGCGGGGAGCCACGAGGTAGTCGGCGCCGTCGTGGCGCAGGAGGTTCACGGGCGTCTGCCGCCATTCGCCGGACTTGCGCCCCTGCACCTCGAGCACGCGCGACCCGTAAACGCTTAATCCCAGCCGCGTGAGCCCGGCAACCAGGCGGTTGAAGACGTTGGTGGTGAACCATCCGGGCCGCTGGTAGTGCTCAGCCACGGCGTCCAGCCCGGCCTCAGCAGGCGCCGGGGTTTTCCGAGCAGAACTTGCTGGGCGACGTTCCGCCGGACGACGGCGTGGTGGTGCTCCCGCCGCCACCGCCTCCGCTGCCGTTCTGGGTGCCGCCCGACGGGGCCTGAGTGCCGCCCGACGGCGCCTGAGAGCTCGGTGCCTGCGGCGTGGCCGTACCGCCACCGCTGCTCGACGGCGTGCCGCCGTTTGCCACACCGCCTCCGCTTGGCGTGGTGGGCACGGTGCTGGGCGAGGTGGGAATCGTGTCCGGCGTGGCGGGCGCGGACTCGTTGCCCGGCACGGTGAGCGGAGGAGGCGGAGGCACCGTGTTCGCGCTCTGGTTGCTGCCACCGCCGCAGCCGGCCACGGCAAGAGCCAGCAGCACGAGTGCACATGTGACGAGCGGAAGGAGTTTCATCGGAAAGCGCGCTAGCGCTCTACGGCGGGAAGACGACGGCCGCAGTGCGGGCAGTCGTTCAGGTCCTTCGGCACGAGCTGCTCGAGCGAGCAGCCGCACATACGCAGGTTCTCGATTGACCACGGCAGATTGCTCGGTGACGGGGCGAGAGGCAGCAGCTTGCCAACCACCTCGAACTCCTCGCCGCTGTCGCGGTCGACGTAAACGGCGCCGGGCTCCACCTCGCGAATCACTTCGCGGTCGGAGCGGGCCCGTAGTCGGTATCTCTGGCGCTCTGGCATGAGCGCGGAAACATATCAACGGCACGAGTCGACCTTCCCCGATCTGGAGGACCATACTGCAGGCTGGTGGGGACGGAGGGCGAAAAAAGGCCACCAGTGCGCATCCTCGTCTTCCACGGCTACCTCCTGCGCGGCACCGGCAGCAACATCTACAACACCAGCCTGGCCGCGGCCTTCGCGGCGCAGGGCCACGAAGTCCACATCCTCTGCCAGGACCGCCACGCCACCGACCTGCCGTTCGTCGGCGCGCTCGGGCGCTGGGAGGCCGGCGAGCTTCGCGTTGAGGGCGAATCAGACGCGCGAGTGACCGCCTATCTGCCGGACATCGGCCGGGTGCTGCCGGTCTACGTCGCCGACCGCTACGAGGGCTTCGACGCAAAGCCATTCCTGGAGCTCGAGGACGAAGAGCTCGACCATTACCTCGAGGCGAACGTGGCCGCGGTGCGCGACGTCGTCGAGCGGGTCCGGCCCGATGTGGCGCTGGCGAACCACGCGCTGATGGGCCCGGCGGTGCTCGCGCGGGCCCTCGGCGGCGACGTGGCCTACGCCGTGAAGATCCACGGCAGCGCGCTCGAGTACACCCTCCGGCGCGACCCGGACCGGTTCCTGCCGTACGTGCGGGAGGGTCTCGAGGCCGCAAACGGCGTGCTCGTTGGGTCTCGG
>DATEPK010000181.1:0-3731 GCA_035273245.1 Thermoleophilaceae bacterium | reverse complement strand
GACGAGCCGCTCAAGCGCGACGCGAAGTCCCCGAGCGTTGCCTGCCCGCGCCAGAAGTCGCGCATCGTGTCCCGGTAGATGCCGTTCCACTCGGACCACAGCACCGGGAAGTTGCCCACCTGGTAGCCGCCCGGCCCCACGTCCCAGGGCTCGGCGATCAGCTTGACCTGGGAGAGCACCGGGTCCTGGTGGATCGTGTCGAAGAACGCGGACAGGCGGTCCACGTCGTAGAACTCGCGCGCGAGCGCGGAGGCGAGGTCGAAGCGGAAGCCGTCCACGTGGCACTCGGTGACCCAGTAGCGCAGCGAGTCCATGATCAGCCGCAGCACGCTCGGCTGCACCGGGTTGAGCGAATTGCCCGTGCCGGTGAAGTCCATGTAGAAGCGAGGGTCGTCGGGCATCAGCCGGTAGTACGCGCGGTTGTCTATGCCCTTGAACGACAGCATCGGACCGAGGTGGTTGCCCTCGGCCGTGTGGTTGTAAACCACGTCGAGGATCACCTCGATGCCGGCGCGATGGAGCGCCTTCACCATGCCCTTGAACTCGCGCACCTGCTCGCCGCGCCGGCCGGTGGCGGCGTACTCGGAGTGCGGGGCGAAGTAGCCGATCGTGCTGTAGCCCCAGTAGTTGTTGAGGCCGCGCTCGATGAGGAACGCCTCGTCGGAGATGTGGTGGACGGGCAGCAACTCCACGGCGGTCACGCCGAGCGACTGGAGGTACGCGATGGCCTCTTCCGAGGCGAGACCGGCGTAGGTGCCCCGAAGGTCGTCGCGGATCTCGGGGTGGCGCATCGTGAAGCCCTTCACGTGCGTCTCGTAGATCACCGACTCGGCGAACGGGACGCGCGGCGGAGCGTCGTCCTCCCACCAGAACTGCGGATCGATCACCACGCTCTTGGGCATCGACGGCGCGCTGTCCTCGTCGTCTGGCTCGAGGTCAGCGTCCTCGTCGCCCGTGGCCACGTAGGGCAGCACGCTGCCCTCGTCCCCGCGGAAGCGCACGGTGCCCTCGACCGCCTTGGCGTACGGGTCGATCAGCAGCTTGCAGTTGTTGAAGCGGAGACCCTCGTGCGGGTTGTACGGCCCGCGCACGCGGTAGCCGTAGCGCTGCCCCGGCCCCACCCCCGGCAGGTAGCAGTGCCAGTTGTGTGCGGTGCGGTCCGTCAGCTCGACACGCGTCTCCTCGCCGTGCTCGTCGAACAGGCAGATTTCGACGGCCTCGGCGTCCTCCGAGAAGAGCGAGAAGTTCGTGCCGCTGCCATCCCACTCCGCGCCGAGCGGAAAGGGCCTCCCCGGCCAGACTTCCGTCACGCCACCAGAGCCCCCGCGAACGCTCCGAGCTCCACATGCCCGTCGCCCACCCGCGCATCGCCGTGCGTGGCCAGCTCCACCGAGGTGCCGCGGCACGGCACCGCCGCCGGCGCATCGGAGAAGTTGCACACGAGCTCGAGCTCGCCGCGCCGCACCCGCAGCCAGCGCGCCTCCTCGTCGAAGGCGATCTCGTCCGCGTCACCGTCAGGCAGCCGCCGCCGCGCCGCCAGCAGCGCGCCGTACAGGCGCGCGAGCGACGGATCCTCCTCGCGCGTGAGCTTCGAGCGCTCGAACGTGTCGGGCGACTGCGGGTCCGGGATCTCCTCCTCCTGGAACTCGGTGAACGCGGCGAACTCGCGCCGCCGCCCGTCGCGCGTGGCGTCGGCGATCTCCTTGTCGATGTGATCGGAGAAGAACTGAAACGGCGCGTCCTCGCCGTATTCCTCGCCCATGAACAGCATCGGCACGAACGGGGCGAGCAGCGTGCAGAACGCCGCGAGCGGGCGCGCCTCCGCAGGCAGGCGGTCGCCGAACGCGCGGTTGCCCACCTGGTCGTGGTTCTGGCAGAACACGACGAAGCGCTCGGGCGGCACATCATCCGCGGGCGCGCCAAACCGCCGGCGCCGGAACGCCGAGTAGTCGCCGTCATGGACATGCGGGCGGTGGAACGCCTTGGCCAGCTGCTCCACGCGCCCGAACTCCGCGTAGTAGCCCTCGCGCTCGCCCGTCAAAAGCGTGCGCAGGCAGTGGTGGAAGTCATCGGCCCAGGCGGCATCGCAGCCGTAGCCGCCCCGCTCGCGCGGGCGCATCACGCGCGGGTCGTTCAACCCGCTCTCGGCGATCACGAGAGCGTCCGGGCGCACCTCGTGCACGCGCCGTGCGATGGCCGCCACGATGTGCTCGGCGTTCGAGTCCACGATCGCGTGGATCGCGTCGAGCCGTAGCCCGTCGATGCCGAAGTCGCGCACCCACTGAACCGCGCTCTGCAGCACCCACTCCCGCACGGGGTCGGACAACTCGTCGTCGTAGTTGATCGCGCGGCCCCACGCGGTCTCGTACTTCTCCGTGAAGTACGGGCCGAAGCTCTCGAGCGCCTTAACGCCCGAGGTGCCCACGTGGTTGTAAACCACGTCCAAGATCACCGCGAGACCTGCCTCATGCGCTGCCTCGATTAAACGCGCGAGACCGGCGGGACCGCCGTATGACGACTGCGCCGCCGACAGATACACGCCGTCGTAGCCCCAGCCGCGCGCTCCGGGGAACTCCGCCACGGGCATGATCTCGATCGCCGTCACGCCGATCTCGGCGAGGCGCCGCAGGTGCGGGATGGCCGCCTCGAAGGTGCCCTCCAAAGTGAAGGTGCCCACGTGAAGCTCGTAGAGCACGAGCTCCTCCAGCGAAACCGACACAGCGCCGGCCGCGCGCGGAGGCTCGAGCACGCGTGACGGGCCGCGCAGCCCCTCGGGCTGCCAGCGGCTGCACGGGTCGGGCAGCGGCTCACCGTTCACCACGTAGCGGTAGTCGGTGCCCGGCGGCGCTTCCGCCACCGCCTCGTACACGCCGTGCCCCCCCTCCGAAAGCTCGATGTCCGCGCTCCCGATCCGCAGCGCGAGCGACTCGGCGTCCGGCGCCCACACGCGGAACTCGGTCATCCCGTCCGCGCGCGGGAAGGCGCCGAGCGGACGCTCCCACGGATACCCGGCTGCGGCGTTACCGGCGCTGGCTTCGGCTGCCAGCTCAGTCCTCATCCGGGACCAGCCAGACCGCCGCGAGCGGAGGCAGTGTGATCTCTGTCGAGAAAGGCTGGTTGTGCCAGGGGATCGGCTCGGGTTCGAGTCCGCCCATGTTGCCCACGTCGCTGCCGCCGTAGAACGTGGAGTCCGTGTTGATGGCCTCCTTCCAGCGGCACGGCCTCGGAAGTCCCAGGCGGTAGCCATAGCGCGGCACCGGCGAGAGATTGGCGGCGAACACCACCACCCGCTCACCGTCGCGCGAGGCGCGCGCGAACGCGAGCACGTTGTCGTCCGCGTCGTTGGGCTCGAGCCACCAGAACCCGGACGGCTCCGAGTCCACCTCCCACAGCGCGGGCTCCTCCTTGTAGAGGCGGTTGAGGTCGCGCACCAGCGACTGGATGCCGGCGTGCTCCGGGTTCTCAAGCAGATGCCAGTCGAGCGAGCGCTCGTGGCTCCACTCCGCCTCCTGTGCGAACTCGCTGCCCATGAAGAGCAGCTTCTTGCCCGGATGCGCCCACATGTACGCGTAGAGCGCGCGCAGGTTGGCGAGCTTCTGCCAGCGATCGCCGGACATCTTCCGGTAGAGCGAACCCTTGCCGTGCACCACCTCGTCGTGGGACAGCGGCAGGATGAAGTTCTCGCTGAAGGCGTACATCAGGCTGAAGGTGAGCTCGTGGTGGTGGTAGCG
>DATEPK010000180.1:0-19329 GCA_035273245.1 Thermoleophilaceae bacterium | reverse complement strand
GGCAGAAAGCCACCACAGAACGGGCAGCGGTAGGTGGCCGGCTTTCGATTCTGTGCGCGGCGGATCGTCCACCAGTCGGCCTTGTCGAGCTTCGCCATCGCAATGCCAATCCTGGCATCCCCAAGAACGAAGCGAGGGCCCCCAGTGGGGCCCTCGACTCACTCCTCCCTCAGCCGGCGCCTCGAGGTGAGGCGGCCCGGCACGGCACGACTTGTCAGCGCGCGGCGCTGCCGATTCTGGCGCGCTGGCCGCCGACAGTCTCCCCGGTAAGGCTGATGAAGTACAGGCGGAAGCGGCCGATCACGATCTCGTCTCCATCCTCGAGCTCGTGCCAGTCGACGCGCTCGCCGTTCAGGAACACCCCGTTCAGGCTGCGGTCGTCGAGCACGCGCACCCGGCCGGCCTCGCGGTGCAGCAGCGCGTGGCGGCGGGAAACCGTGGGATCGTCGAAGCGGATGTGGGCGGCGAGGCTGCGCCCGATGCGGGTCCAGCCCTCCTGCAGGGCCACCACACGCACGCGGTCGTCCTCGTCGTAGGCGACGTAGTCACCGTCGCCGACGAGCGCGCCACGCGCTCCTTCGAGCCAGTCGGGTATCTCGACCTCGTGCGACCCGATGGGCTCCAGGTCATTGTTGTCCCCGAAAATCGACGCACGGCGGAACCGGCCGCCATGGCAGTGGGGACAGTCGGGAATCTCGTCGCGCTCGTGAAGGGCGATCGCGAATCCGCAGGTCTCGCAGCGGAACGATCCGGCCCCTGCGAGCGTGCCGGCGGTAAAAGCGTCCATTCTCACTCCCTGCTGGGTGATCGTGCGGATGATAACGATGCGTCGGCCTCTTTTCTAGGCCCGAATTGCCCGGAATTTGCGCAAAAAGAGGCACATTTGCCCAATAGGGCTACCCAATTTGGGCTGTTTTGCCTCCCCCAGACTAACCACGCTGACATGCCAGTTGCAGGCGGCAGGTCACGGCGCGGCACCGGCGAACACCCAGTCATGGAACTCGCGTCGATCATTCTCCGGCACAGCGTTCGCGCGCTCGGGCACGACCGCTCGAGCTGCTCGCGGTGCCGCCGGACGCCGGTCGCGGGCGAGGTCGTCCACGTGTTCGAGACCGGCAAGGCGCTCTGCTCGCTGTGTCTGGCTCGCCTGCCCGAGCCGGAGCGTGCGCCGCTGCGTTCCGAGCGGGTTCACGTGGCGGATCGCCCGCTTGCCGTGATCCCCAAGGCCGCCTAGCAGCCCGGCTCCATACAATGCCCGGCGGCATGCGTCCGATCCGGGCACACGTGACCATCTCTGCGCCGCGCGACGAGGTCTACGACTTCGTGGCTGACCTCGCCAACCGCCCAGGCTGGTGCGGGCAGTACCAGCGCGAGTTCCGCCTCACCCGGCCGCGCTCCTCGGGCGCGGGGGCAGCCGCCCGCTTTCACATGAAGATGCGCTTCAACCACACGTGGGTGGAGACGGCGGTGGTGGAGGCGGCGCGCCCGCGCGTGCTGCGCGAGACCTTGAGGCTCTATCGACTTGGCCGCACGCCCGGCTTCGTGGACTACACGTTCGAGCCTGTGGGCTCGGCCGCCACGCGCATTGACCTGGTGATGTGGACCGAGCCGGCCACGCGGCTCGACGCCTTCAAGGAGAGCCTTGGCGGCCGACTCTGGCTGCGACGCCGGGTGAAGTCATCGCTCTCGCGGCTGAGGAGAATCTTCGAGGAGCGGCCGGAGGCTCCGCTCGCACGCGCGACGATCGCGGGCTTCGAGCCCGCAAAGGCCGCGCGCTTTGGCAGCTTCTAATCGTGGCCCGGCTCGTTAGACTGCCCGCCCGCATGAAGAGGGTTGCCACCGTCCTCGCCCTTGCGGCGCTCGTCGTCCCCGTCCTTTCCGGCTGCTCGCGGCACCACCAGATCCCCGAGCCCGAGGGCGAGAACGTGATCGTCAACGGACTCACGTACACGGTCTTCATCACGCGCGAGCTCAACCTGCGCGACCCGGAGGACCACGACTACTTCCAGGGACCCGAGGCGCCGCCGGGCTTCAACTACTACGGCGTGTTCATCGAGGTCTGCAACGACGTGAACCACACGCACGGCGGCGCGTCGACTCCCGTCGACAACTTCCGGATCGTCGACACCGCCGGCCAGCAGTTCCTGCCCAAGCCGCTGCCGCGCACCAACGTGTTCGCCTACCGGCCGCGTCCGCTGAGTGCGAAGCAGTGCATTCCCACGCCGGGCAGTGCGGCAGCTGCGGGGCCGATCGGCGGCTCGCTACTGCTCTTCAAGATTCCGGTCGCGGCCATCGAGAACCGGCCGATGGATCTGGAGATCAACCCCCAGGGCCCTGGACCTGTGCCTGACACCCAGCGGATCGAGCTGGATATCTAGGTCATAGGTCATGGGTCATAGGTCATAGGCCTGCGCTCAGCACGGTTGCCGCTGCGGGCGCTGCCGTGTCGCCGCCGGCGCCGGCTCTGACGAGCATCACGCAGACGGCGAGCTTGGGGTGCGTGGCCGGGGCGAAGCCGGCGAACCAGGCGTCCGTCTTGCTGCCGGCGGGAGCCTGCTGCTCGCCAGGCGGCGGCTGCTCGCCGGGCTTCGGGACGGTGCTCTCGAGCTCCGCGGTGCCCGTCTTGCCGGCCACGGTGGTGCCCGGAATCGCCGCGCGCACGCCCGTGCCGTACTGCACCACGCCGAGCATCATCGTGCGCATCTCCTTCGCGATCCGCCTCGAGATCACGCGCACGGGCTTGCCCGGCGGCTTCCCGGGCATGAGCGTGGGCCGGTGGCGGATGCCGTGCGACGCGATCGTCTGGACTACAGACGCCATCTCGAGCGGCGTCGCCAGCACCTTTCCCTGACCGATGGCGGTCGAGCCGAGCGCGAGCTGCGATCCGATTTCCTGCGGCGCCGGGATCGTGCTCGGCAGCGCGCCGGCGATCGAAGGCTGCTCGTTGAAGCCGTAGTGCTCAGCGGTGTGGACCAGTCGTGAGGCGCCTACCTTCACACCGAGCGGCGCGAACACCGAGTTGCACGACTTGGCGAAGCTCTGGGCAAGCGTGCCGCCGCAGAACTCGCCATTCGCGTTCTGCAGATCGACGCCGTCGATCGTCGTCTTCTGGGCCACCGGGAATTGCGTCGAGAGCTTCGCGTCATGCGCCTCGAGCACGGCGGTGGCGGTGATGAGCTTGAAGGTGGAGCCCGGCGGCTGCGGCGCCGAGAACGCGACGCCCGCGAGCGCGCGCACCTCGCCGGTTCGCGCGTCCAGTGCGGCGATGCCGCCGAAGCGCCCGGCGAGCGCGGACACCGCCGCGGCCTGGATGCCGAGGTCGATCGTCGTACGGACCGGAGGCGCCGGCCGCGGCGATGCCTGCGCGAGCACCTTCCCGCCGGCCGTGAGCTTCCCGCCGGGCCGCCCCGCGAGCTGTTCCTCGAACGCCCGCTCGAGTCCCGACAGTCCCACGGGCGTGCCGGCCGGGAAGCCGCGGCCGTAGAGCTGCTGGCGGTCCGCCGCCGTGGAGGGCTCGCCGAGCGACCCGGCGATCGACTCGGCCACCGAGCCCGCGGGATAGCGGCGTGCGTTGCTCGGGCCCTCCGCGATCACCTTCCCCCCGCGTGCCTCGAGCTTGGCGCGGGGCGGGGCCACAGTGGTGCGGCTGAGCGTCGCTCCGCGCGGAATCCCCGGAAACACCAGGTTGCTGCTCCAGCCGATCTTGCCGTTCTGCGTGTGCACGACGAGGTTGGCGCGAACCGTGCCGAAGATGCGGGTGGTCACCGTCATGGGCACGCGGACGAGGCCATGACCCTCGTCGTGCGGCTTGCCCGCAGACATCCGGAGCGTGGTGGCGGTGTCGCGCGCGGTCTCGTAAGCCTTCACGAAGTCGGCCGGCTTGATCCGGGCCTGTGAGGCGTCGGTGAGCTTCTCGTACATCGTGCCGTAGTCCCCGCGCTCCCAGGCCAGGGTGAAAGCGCGCGCGAGCTTCTGGGATGAGGACTCGCGCGTCGTGCCGTACAGGATCCCGAGCCCGAGCGATACGAGCGCGATGGCGGCGATGCTCGCCGCGGCGATCCGCCGTCGCCGGACGGCGCGCTGGTGCGCCGCGCGGGTGCGGGGTGTTGCGGCGGGTCTCATCGGCCTGGGAATAACGTCTGTGCGCCTCTGTGACGACCGTCGACTGGATCATCGTGGCCTTCACCCTGCTGATGGCCGTGTGGGGATACACGCAGGGCCTCGTGGTCGGGGTCCTGTCGCTTGGCGGGTTCGTGGCGGGGGCGTTCCTCGGCTCGCGGCTCGCGCCGGTCCTGCTCAAGGGCGGCGCGGAGTCGCCGTATGCGCCGCTCGTGACCCTGGTGATCGCGCTGATTCTCGGCGGCGTCCTCGCCACCGCGCTGGAGACGCTCGGTTTCGAGCTGCGCCGCAGAATGCCGCCCGGACTCGGCACTCTCGACGGTGCCGCCGGCGCGGTGCTCGTGGCCTGCTTCGGGCTCGGGCTCGCGTGGGTGGCCGGGGCGGTCGCCCTTCAGACGCCCGGCGCGCGGCATCTGCGGCGCGACATCCAGCGCTCCACGATCCTCCAGGCGCTCAACGGCGCCCTGCCGCCGAGCGGGCCGCTGCTGAACGCGCTCGCGCGCTTCGACCCGCTGCCGTCGGTAAACGGCCCGCCAGCGAACGTGCCCGCGCCGGATTCGCGCGCGGCGAGGGACCCTCAGGTGCGGGCGGCTGGCCACGGCGTCGTCCGGGTGCTAGGCACTGCTTGCGGTTTGGGGGTACAGGGCTCGGGATGGGTGGCGGGCAACGGGATCGTAGTGACGAATGCCCACGTGGTCGCCGGGGAAACCGACACGACGGTTCAGCTACAGGGTCAGGGAGCGCGGCTGCCGGCGCAAGCGATCCTCTTTGACCCGCACGACGACGTGGCGGTCCTGCGGGTGCACGGACTCAGCGGCGCGCAGCCGCTGCGCTTCAACGTCTCCGCCGGGCCGGGCACCTCGGGCGCCATCCTCGGCTTCCCCCACGACGGGCCGTACGACGTCGAGCCCGCCCGCCTCGGGCAGACAACGGAGGTGCTGACCCAGGACGCGTACGGGCGCGGACCGGTGCGCCGCAAGGTCACGTCGTTCCGCGGGCTCGTGCGCTCGGGCAACTCCGGGGGCCCGGTGGTGGACGGCAACGGACGCGTGATGGCCACGGTCTTCGCCGCGAGCGTGGGCAGCCGGCACCACACCGGGTTCGGAGTGCCCGACTCGGTGGTGCGCGACGCGCTCAGCCGCGCGCACGGGCCGGTCGGCACCGGCGCCTGCGCCGGCTGACGCAGGCTTCGTCAGCGGACTGACATAGGAGCGCAATCCCGCTCCCAGACTTACATCGAGCCTCGGCCACCGCGCCTCAAGAGGCCCTCTGGGCTGCCGATGAGAGAGGACATGAACTCCGTCCTCCGCTCCCTCATCGCGGCCTCGCTCTGCGCCGCAGTCCTCCCGGCCGGGACAGCCTTCGCCCAGGCCGATTCGAACCGCACCACCTTCCTTCTCTCGCACGCCTTCGACGGCGGTCTGCCGAACGGCGTGTCGCGCAACGCGGCCGTGTCGCACGACCAGCGCATCGCGCGCGCCATCGCCTACGAGTCCGACGCGACGAACATCGTCCCCGGCGACACCAATGGCCTGACCGACGTGTTCGTCGTCCACCGTGCCGGCCCGTGGGGGAGCAACGGCACGCCGTGGAACATCGGCTCGACCGACCTCGTCTCGCACGGCCTCGGCGGGCAGCCCGCGAACGGCCGCTCGTACCGCCCGGCGGTCGACGGCGATTCGCACCACGCACCGAGCTGCGTCGCCTTCGTCTCCGATGCGTCGAACCTCGTGCCGGGCGACACCAATGGCAAGCCGGACGCCTTCGTCTACTACCTGAACTCGAAGAAGATCGTCCGCGTCTCCACCGACTCGCACGGGCGCCAGTCGAACGGCTCGACCTACGAGGTCTCCGTCGACGGCGACTGCGAGCGCGTGGCGTTCGTCTCCGACGCGACCAACCTCGCGCTGAAGAAGACGAAGTACCTGAACTGGCTGAGCTCGCGCACCAGCGGCCCGCGTCCCGGCACGCAGCAGGTGTACGTGAAGGTGCTGCACGCCTCCGGCCACGACAAGGGCTTCAAGGGCCTCACCTTCCTGGCGTCCGCCAACAAGGGCCGCGCGGGGAACGGCAACTCGTACCACGTGAACTTCGCGCGGGCGGGCAAGGCGCTGGTGTTCGCCTCGGATGCGAGCAACCTCTCGCGCGCCGACCACAACGGCGTTACCGACATTTACGAGCGCACCTTCAACCGCCACTACGTGCACATCAGGCACCACGGCGAGCAGGTGCTCCAGTACAAGACGATCCTCGTGTCCGGCAATGGCAGCGGCGCCGCCGGCAACGGTGCCTCCAACGACCCGACGGTGAGCGACAGCGGCCAGTACGTCGCATTTGAGTCGACGGCGAGCAACCTCGCGGGCGGGGACACCAACGGCGTGTCCGACGTGTTCGAGGCCGACCTCAAGGGCCGGCACCCGCGCCAGACAATCGTGTCGCACTCCAAGTTCAGCGGCCTCGGAGACGGCCCGTCCGATCACCCGGTGATCTCGGACGCCGGCGAGTTCGTCCTCTTCGACTCGATGGCGAACAACCTGCGCCCCTCCGGCAACGTCGCCACGGACACCAACGGCGTCCGGGACGTGTTCCTCTGGAACCGCCCCACCGGCAACGTGTCGCTCGAATCGCGCAACGCCGTCAACGGCTACCTCGACACGCCGTCGCAGCACCCCGCGACGAGCGCCCGCGGCAACTACGTGCCGTTCGAGACGGCCAACCCCGACATCGACCCCGCAGCCGCAGCTCACGCCTCCGACGTGACCGCCGCGCCCCAGGTGCCGGACCTGATCGATCCCGACGTGATCGCACCGACGGTTCCGACCGTGGAAGTGCCCGGTTTGGCGGGCCCCGATCCGGCGCTGGAGCAGGTGTACGTGCGGTATCTCGGGCCGCAGTAGCGGCCCGGTCATAGGTCATGGGTCATAGGTCATAGAGGCTTTTCCTCTGACCTCTGACCTATGACCTATGACCTGTTAAGTAGACGCCGGTCCGTTCCGATCGCTACTTTGGTCCGCTCATGGCGAAGACACTGGTAGTAGCCGAGAAGCCTTCTGTCGGCCGCGACATTGCTAATGCGCTGCCCGGCAGCTTCAAGTCGGCAAAGGACAAAACGCATCTCGAGGGCGACGACTACGTGATCACGTGGGCGGTCGGCCACCTGGTCGGCCTCGCCGAGCCCGAGGCGTACGACCCGAAGCTGAAGAAGTGGCGCTTCGCCGATCTGCCGATCGTCCCTGACAAGTTCAAGCTCGTCCCCAACGACGAGCGGGCGAAGAAGCAGCTGAACGCCGTCCACCGCCTGATGGCGCGCGACGACGTCGACCTGATCGTGAACGCCTGCGACGCGGGGCGCGAGGGCGAGCTGATCTTCGCCTACGTATACGAGACCGCCAAGGTGAAGAAGCCGGTGCAGCGCCTCTGGCTCAACTCCATGACGCGCAAGGCGATCGAGGAGGCCTTCAAGCACCTGCGGCCGGGCGAGGAGATGGAGTCGCTCGAGGCGGCGGCACGGTCGCGCTCGGAGGCCGACTGGGTGGTGGGCATGAACGCCACGCGCGCGGCGTCGATCAGGCTGCGCGCCGCGTTCGACGGCGCGGTGTCGCTCGGCCGCGTGCAGACGCCCACGCTGGCGCTCGTCGTCAAGCGCGAGCAGGCGATCAGGGACTTCAAGCCCGAGCCCTACTGGCTCGTTGAGGCGCGCTTCGCGGCCGATCCGCAGCGCCGCTACGGCGCTCGCTACATGGGCGGCAAGCGCATCGCCGAGGACGACGCGGCGAAGATCGTGCGCGAGGTCGAGGGCCAGCCGGGCGAGATCACGAAGCTCGACAAGAAGGAGGAGCGCGAGCGTCCGCAGCTTCTCTACGACCTCACCTCACTCCAGCGCCACGCCAACACCCTGTACGGCTTCAGCGCCCGCCGCACGCTGGCGGCGGCCCAGCGCCTGTACGAGGAGCACAAGGCGATCACCTATCCGCGAACCAACTCGCGCTACTTGAGCGGCGACCTCGTGGCGGAGATCAAGCCCACCGCCGCGATGGTTGGACACAATCCGGCGTACCGGCGCGCGGCCGAGTACGTGAGCTCTCTCGAGAAGCTGCCTCTCGGGCGCGTGATCAACGACGAGAAGGTCACCGACCACCACGCGCTGATCCCGACGCGCTCGGAGCACGACCTGTCGAAGATGGGCGGCGACGAGCTGAAGGTGTACGACCTGGTGGCCAAGCGCTTCCTCGCGATCTTCCACCCGGAGGCCGTCTACGAGCGCACCCGGGTGGAGACCACGGTGGCCACGCACATCTTCCGCACCAGTGGTCGCGTGCTGCTCGTGGCCGGCTGGAAGGGCGTGTACGGCGAGGAGGCCGAGCCGGCCGAGCGCGCTGACGACGACACGGGCGGCGACCAGCTGCTGCCGAAGCTCGAGCAGGGCGAATCGGTGCAGACCGAAAGCGTGGAGTCGCTCCGGAAGGAGACGCAGCCGCCGCGGCGTTTCACGGATGCCTCGCTGCTCGGCGCGATGGAGACCGCCGGCAAGGAGATCGAGGATGCCGAGCTGCGCGAGGCGATGAAGGACTCCGGCATCGGCACTCCGGCCACGCGCGCCGCCATCATCGAGCGGCTCATCAACGTGGGCTACATCGAGCGCGATGGGCGGGCTCTCGTGGCCACCGAGAAGGGCATGCAGGTGATCAAGCTGCTCGGTGACCACGCGCTGACCTCGCCTGAGCTCACCGGGGAATGGGAGCACCGGCTCGGGCTGATCGAGCAGGGCGAGGACTCGCGGCCGGCGTTCATGAAGGACATCGAGAAGTTCGCCACCGACACGGTCGGCGAGCTCGACAAGCTGAAGGGCGTGAAGATCGAGCGCGCCAACCTCGGTCCCTGCCCCGTATGCGGCCGCGATGTGATCGAGAACCGCAAGGGCTACTCGTGCTGGTCGCGCGAGGATCCGGGCTGCGGCTTCGTGATCTGGAAGAAGAAGGCCGGCAAGAACCTTCCCGCCTCCGTGGTGAAGGAGCTGATGGAGAGCCTCCGCATCTCGATCGAGGCTGGCGACGAGCATCCGGTCGGCCGCACCACCAAGCCGGTCACGGGCTTCCGCGGCCGCTCCGGGCGCAGCTTCCGGGCCAAGCTCCGCGTGGAGCGCAACGACGAGGGCAAGTGGCGCGTGGAATTCGACGAGGACTGGGCGAAGGGCAGCGCGCAGCCGCCGGCCGAGGACGAGGGCTCTTCAGGCGACGGCGCGGCCACGCCTGAGCAGGCTGAGGAAGCCGCGGCGGAGACGCCGCAGCCGGCGATCTAGCTAGAGCCCGAACGCGTTGCGCATGCTCGGCGCGGTGCGGGCCGCGCCGATCTTCTTCAGCCCGAGCATTTCCTCGGTCGTACGGAGCAGCGAGTAGTGCGTGAAGCGCTTGCTCGAGCTCGTGCCGCGCGCCGTGTGCGGGGCGATCACGAGCGTGGCGATCTGGTTGCTCTGGCTGCCGTCGTCCTCGTCCCAGGTGATGAACAGCGCGGTGCGGCCTGCCTGGTACTGCCTGCTTTTCACGAGCTTCGGGACGATCGCTGAGAGGTAGCGGTCGCCGGTGCTCGCGCTGCAGTCGTGCGTGTCGTGGCAGAGGTTGGGTGTGATGAAGGTGAAGCGGGCGCTCAGGTCGGGGCGCGAGGTGAGCTTCACGTCCTGCTTCGAGCAGGCGCGGGCCACGTTCGTGAAGTACACGGCGGGGTTGTGCCTGGGCGCGTACAGGCTCGTGTCGCTGCGGAGGCAGTTGCTCTGCATCGACTCCTCCAAAGCTCTCCAGCGGGAGCCGAGCTGGGAGAAGATGCTCGGCCCGCTCAGGCGGTGGTCGGATGGCGAGTTGTCATCCCTGATGCCGTGGGTGGAGCCGGAGGTCATCGCGATGTAGTTGGGGAGGCTCGGGTGGGTCTCTGCGTGGAAGTTGGTGGCGCTGCCGCAGGCCTTGGCCAGCGAGCGGGTGAAGGGGGCGCTCGAGCCGCTGCCGAGGATGTCGTCGTAGGAGTGGTTCTCCATCACGATCCAGACGACGTGGTCGTAGCGCTTTGGGGCTTTGCCCGGCTTGCCGCAGGCGCCTGTGGGAGCTTTGGTACCGGTCGTCCGTGAGGCCGCGCCTGCGCCGCATGCGCTTACTGCAGCAATGAGGGTTAGGACTGCGAAGGCTGCCTTCCGCACCGCCTGAGAGTAGAGCCGACCGGAGTTTTCCTCCTCATGGCGGCAAAACTCCGGATGGGTCAGCAGTTGGCGAGGGCTTTCGCGTAGAACGCGAGGTACTGCGCCATGTGTGCTCGCCAGTAATGGCTGCCGTGCTGGCCGGGCCACACGTGCGGCTGGAGGCCGATCTCGCGAGCGAAACGCACGTCCGCCGCGCGGAAGCGGTCCTGGGCGCCCACGTCGATCCAGACCGGCGTCGAGCCGTACGACGGCCGCAAAGACAGAAGGTCGTGCCGCGCGAAGTCGGCCGGCCCGTCAAACGAGCGCGCCATCGAAGCGCGATCAGACGTGAAGATCGCCGGCGAGTGCGCTCCCACGGCACAGAAGCGCCCCGGCCACAGCCGCGCGATGTCGAGCGCGCCGAAGCCGCCCATCGATGTCCCGCCGATCGCCACCCGCGACGGATCCGCGCCGAACCGGCGCGCAGCCGCCGGGATCACCTCGTGCACCACATACGAAGCCCACTTCGCCTTCCGCCGGTCGTGGAAGAAGCTGCTTCCGCCGCCGTAGGGCATCACCACAACCGGAGCGCGCGAGCCGAGGCGGGCCAGCCCTGCAAAGAACTCGTTCGAGAGCAGCATGTCCGGCGTCCCGCCGCGCCAGTGCAGCAGCACAAGCAGCGGACGGCGGCCGCGCGGAGCCGCGCCGCGCGGAATCACCGCGGTCTCATCCAGCGTGCGCCCGACGTAAGCGCTCCGCAGCTCGAAGTGCGCAACTCGCGCCCCGTGCGTGTTCAGACCGCGCCCCGCAAGCGCGTAGCCGGCGGCGCCCAGGCCGGCGGCGGCGAGGGTCAGGAGGGCGGCGACGAGTCGGAGTCGCGCGGGTCGGGCCAGAGCACGCGAGACGATGTTTCTAGCATCGGCACGAAGTCCTCGTGGCGCAAGTCCATCAGCAGACGTTCCACCCTCGGCGGGCCATCGTCCCCGACCGCCACGAGGCCGCCCGGCCAGTAGGGGCTCGCCGCCGGTGAGCGGTCGAGGAACACCGGCTCGTAGATCCAGTTGCCCGTGTTGTAAAGCCGGATCCCGCTCGGCGTGACCCACCCGTCGTCGCGCTCGAGCGGTCCCGTTCGATGGGTGTGGCCGAAGATCACGTGATCGGCCTCCACGCCGAGGCGCTCCACCACCTCGCCCATCGCGCGCAGCCCCGCGTCGCGCAGCGCGGGCCCCGAGATCTCGGGGTTGAATGGCCCGAAGCCGAGGCGGTTCAGCGCCGCCACTCCGCCCGGCACGAGCGCGCCTCCGAGCACCCGCGCCGCGAGGCCCGGCCGCCCCTCGCTCTGGGCCATCATCGCCCACGCCTTCTTGGAAGGCGCGCCGGCGGCGGTCCGGGCACGCTGCGCCACCTTGAACCCGAGCATGTAGAGCGGCGCGAGCGTGTTCTCGTAGTCGCGCACGCTGAGCGGCCCGCCCGCCGGGAACTTCCCCTTTCGCTTGGCGAAGGACACGAGCATCGTCTCCACCGTGGGGACCGTGTTGTGGCAGTCGAGGTAGTGCCCGTGGATCGCATACACGTCTGAGCGAACCCGGTAGCCGGGATAGGAGAGGAGGACCTCGCTCTGCGGCAGCCAGGAGGCGAGTCGGCCGAGCGGACCGGGCTCGCTCGGCCGGACGGTGCGCTCGAACTGGGCGGTCACGCGCTCCTCGAGCAGCGGGTGGTCGTGATTCCCCGGCACGAGCACCACGCGCTTGCCGGCCACGGCGGCACCGAGCTCGCCGAAGAACGGGCGGGCCGCCTCCATCGCCTCCTCCACGGGCGCCTGGCGCAGCTCGAGGGCGTCGCCGAGCAGCACGACCTGGTCCGCCTGGGCGAGCCGCGGCAGCAGCTTCTCGCGCGCGATCCGGCTGCGAAGCACGTCGTTCACCGGCTTTGCGCCGAGGTGCATGTCCGAGATCAGCACCGTGAGCACGCGCACGATCTTGGCAGCGCACGGCGGACGGCTACTCTGCCAGTTCTGTGAATTCGCTCTTCTGCCGCCACAACCGCTTCACGGCCGACTGTCCGATCTGCTCCAAGGGCACCGTCCTCGACACGAGCAAGCCGGCGGCAAGGCCAAGGCAGCAGCGGGAGGCGGCCGGCCGGAGCAGGAAGAGAAGCAGCGGGGCGAGCGGCTCGATTGCAACCCGCGTGACGGGACCGTACGCGTCCGCTGGCCCGTACGAGGGCGAGAGCGGCGAGCAGTACGACGTGCGGCTCGAGCGGGTGCCGGGCGGCGTGCGCCTGGCCGAGTGGGCGAACGGGCAGATCCTGCGCCGCGCGCCGGTGCTCGAGGTGGAGGCGCTTGCCGAGTTGCTGACGGCGGTACGCGAGCGGGCGATCCTGCCGGAGCGCGATGCCGATGCGCTGATGGCGGCGGCGGGCGTCGAGCCGGCGGGAGACAACGCGTCGCACGGGGCGAGCGGCGGCCGCGCCGGCGACATGCAGGAGGAGCTGCGCGTGGAGCGCCTCGACGGCGACCGGCTGCGCATCGGGCGCTGGATCCTGCGGCCCGGCGCCGGCTGGGAGCTGCAGGAGGCCCCGGTGATGTTGCCCGCTGCCCGCTACGCCGAGGCGATCCGCGCGGCGGCGGCCGCCGGCGTGCTCGCCGCCTGACTTCGTCCTCTCCGTGCTTTACAAGAGGTAGGTGCCTCTTCAGCTAGTCACTGGACCCGCCAACTCCGGCAAGGCCGGGGTGGTGCTCGACGCGTATCGCTCCCGGCTCGACGAGGAGCCGATTCTCGTCGTGCCCTCGCTGGAAGACGTCGAGCACACCCAGCGCGAGCTTGCGGACGGCGGTGCCGTCTTCGGCACGAGGGTGGTGCGCTTCAGGTGGCTGTTCGACGAGATCGCGTCGCGCGCCGGCTTCCGGGCGCGCATCGCCTCGGACGTACAGCGCGAGCTGATCGCGGAGGAGGCGGTTCGGTCGCTCGACCTGCGAGCGCTGCGGCGCTCGTCCGCACGCCCCGGGTTCGTGCGCGCGGCGCTGAGGCTGATGGGGGAGCTCGAGCGCTCGATGGTGGAGCCCGCGCGCTTCACGCAGGCGCTGCGCGACTGGGCGGACGGCGGGCCGCGGCAGGACTACGCCGCCGAGGTGGCCGCAATCTACTCGCGCTACCGCCAGCGGCTTGACGACGCCGGGCTCTGCGATCAGGAGCTGTACGCATGGCGCGCGCTCGATGCCCTCAGGCGCGAGGCTCCGGAATGGGGGAGCACGCCCGTTTTCGTCTATGGCTTCGACGACTTCACGCCGCTCGAACTCGACGCGCTCGAGACGCTCTCGCGCATCGCCGGCGCAGACGTGATGGTGTCGCTTCCGTACGAGCGCGGACGGGTCGCGTTCAGGGCGGTGTCGAGGGTGTTCGAGCAGCTGTCCGAGCTCGCGTCAGGCCCGCCGGTCGAGCTGCCGCCGGTGAGCGACCATTACGCGCCGGAGTCGCGGGACGCGCTGCACCATCTCGAGCGCTCGCTGTTCGCGGACGCGGCGCGCAAGCGCAGGCACGCCGGCGCGGTCCGCCTGCTGGCGGCCGGAGGTGAGCGGGCCGAGGTGGAGCTCGTGGCCTCCGAGGTGCTCGCGCTGCTGCGCGCCGGCACGCCGCCGGGAGACGTGGCCGTGGTCTACCGGGACCCGAGCAAGTACGCGTCAGTGGTCGAGCAGGTATTCGGCGCCTACGGCATCCCGTTCGCGCTCGAGCGCAGGCTCCCGTTCCGCCAAACGGCGCTCGGCCGCTCCGCGCTCGCGCTGGTGCGCTGCGCGGCGCTGCACGGGAGCGAGACCGATCTGCTCGCCTATCTGCGCGCGCCGGGCAAGCTCCACAACCAGGGCCTCGCGGACTGGCTCGAGTCGAGGGTGCGCATCGAGGGTGCCCGCAGCTCCGCCGCGGCGCGCGAGATCTGGGAGGGGCAGCACTGGAGGCTGGACGAGATCGATCGCGTGGCCCGTGCGGCTTCGGCCGGCTCGGCGCAGCTGATCGCGGAGCTGCGCGCCCAGCTCGAGCGGCTCTTCTCCGCTCCGTACAAGCGCCAGGCGCACGTGCTGCACGGGGCCGAGGTGGAGGACGCGCGCGCGTTCGAGGCGGCCGTGGCGGCGCTCGACGGGCTGGCGGAGCTCGATCGGCGCGACCTCGGCGTGCGCCGTCTGCACGACACGCTGGCGGAGCTGCCGGTGCGTCTGGGCGAGCGGCCTCAGCCCGACCGGGTGCTCGTGGCCACCCCGGAGCGGATTCGCGCGCGCCGCTTCGACGCGGTCTTCGTGTGCGGGCTCGAGGAAGGCGAGTTCCCGCGCGGCGGCATGCCCGAGCCGTTCCTCTCCGATGAGGACCGCCGCGCGATCGCCACCGCCACCGGTCTCGTACTGCCTGTGCGCGAGGACGAGCTCGACCGCGAGCGCCACCTCTTCTACGTCGCCGCCTCGCGCGCTGAGCGCACGCTGTTCCTCAGCTCGCGCTTCAGCGACGAGGAGGGCAACCCGCAGCCCGCGTCGTTCTTCCTCGAGGACGTGCGCGCGCTGTTCACGGACATCGAGCCGCGGCGTCGCTCGCTGTCGGACATCGTCTGGAGCCCGGAGGAGGCGCCCACCGAGGTGGAGTTCGAACGCGCGCTGGCGGCCACCGGGCCGCGGGTGATGCCGCCGGCGCCGGACGGGCTCACCGCCGAGCGCCTGCTCGCGCGCTTCCGCGAGCAGGAGGCGTTCTCGGCGAGCGACCTCGAGACGTACGCCGACTGCCCGGTGAAGTGGCTCGTCGATCGCGTGCTCGACCCGCTCGCGCTCGAACCGGACCCGGAGGCGATGGTGCGCGGCCGCTACGCCCACGAGGTGCTCGAGCACACGTTCCGCCGGCTGCGGGAGGACACAGGCGAGCGCCGTGTGACGCGTGACAACCTCGCGCGGGCGGAGGCGATCCTGCGCGAGGTGCTGCGCGACCGGCAGAGCTCGTTCCTTCTGTCGCCGTCGCAGACGCGCGTGCGCGCCGCGGTGCGGCGCCTCGAGTTCGACCTGCTCGCCTACCTGCGGCACGAGGCGCAGCGCGACGGCCTGTTCGAGCCCGCCGAGCTCGAGCTGCGCTTCGGCGTGGGGCGGGACGGCCTGCCGCCGGTGCAGCTGCCTGGTGACGGCATCTCGGTGCGCGGCGTGATCGACCGGATCGACACGTGGAACGGCTGGGCGCTCGTGCGCGACTACAAGAGCGGGCGCAGCGTGTACAAGGCGGCCGACTGGCGCGAGAAGAACCGGCTGCAGGCTGCCCTGTACATGATCGCGGCGCGCGAGCTGCTCGACCTCAAGCCGGCGGGCGGCGTGTACGTGCCGCTGGCGGGAAGCGAGCGCCGCCCACGCGGGATTGTGTCGGACGAGCTGCGCGAGGAACTCGGGTCGGATTTCTTCGACAACGACTTCCGCACGCCCGAGGAGGTGGAGGAGGCTCTGCGCGAGGCGAGCGCCACCGCGTGCGAGCTCGTGGGGCGCGTGCGCGCGGGCGACGTGCATCCGTGTCCCGACACGTGCAAGTGGTCGAGCGGCGGCTGCCAGCACCCCACGATCTGCCGCCACGAGGAATGAGCGTGCAGTTCACACCCGAGCAGCTGCATGCGATCGAGTCGCGCGGCGGGTCGCTGTTCCTGCACGCCAACGCGGGAAGCGGCAAGACGTCCGTGCTGGTGGAGCGGTTCGTGCGCTCCGTGCTCGAGGACGCCGTGCCGGTGGACCGCATCCTCGCGATCACCTTCACCGAGAAGGCCGCGGCCGAGCTCAAGCAGCGCATCCGCGCGCGCTTCCTGGAGCTTGGGGAGCGCGAGCACGCGCGCGAGGCAGAGGGTGCGTGGATCAGCACAATCCACGGCTTCTGCTCGCGGCTATTGCGCGCGCACCCGCTCGCAGCGGGCATCGATCCTGAGTACCGCGTGCTCGACCAGCCGGAGACCGAGCGCGTGGGGATCGACGCGTTCGAGCGTGCGCTCGAGCAGTTCCTCGAGTCCGGCGCGCCGGAGGACGCCGCCGCGCGGCTCGAGCTGCTCGCCAACTACACGCCACAGAAGCTCGAGCGGATGGTGCGCACGGTGCACTCGCACCTGCGCAGCCGGGGTGAGCTTCATCCGGCGCTGCCCGAGCTGCCGGCCGTGGCTCCGACCGGGGGTGAGGCGGCTGAGCTGGAGGCTGCGCTGCGGGTCGCGGCGGCGGGGCTCGCGGATGCCGGTGGCGCGACCGTGGAGCGCGAGCTCGCCAAGATGACGTCCTGCCTCGAGCTCCTCGCGGAGCTTCGCGGCGAACTGAGCGACCCGGAGCGGATCAAGAAGCTCGAGCCCAAGTCGGGGAACGCGAAGGCGCTGTCGACGCCGGAGTTCGATCGGTTGTGTGCCGCGTATACCGCGTACCGGAGCGCGTGCGTTGCGCTGCGCGAGACGCGCGACTACGCGCTCCTGCGGGAGCTGCTTGCGCTGTACGACGAGCGGTTTGACGCGATGAAGGAGGAGCGCTCGGGGCTCGACTTCGAGGACCTCCAGCTGCTCGCGCGTGACCTGCTCGCCGGCGATGCGGCTTTGCGCGAGCGCTACAGCGCGCGCTTCGAGCACGTGATGGTGGACGAGTTCCAGGACACGAACCGGCTCCAAACCGAGATCCTCGCGCTTCTCGACCGGGACAACGTGTTCACGGTCGGCGACGCCAACCAGTCGATCTATTCGTTCCGCAACGCGGACGTGGAGGTATTTCGCACGCACCGCGAGAGCGCGGCGGAACGCGGCCGCGACGCGCGCATACCGCACAACTTCCGCAGCCGGCGCGAGCTGCTCGACGTGCTCAACCTCGCGTTCGCCGATGCGTTCGAGGACGGCTTCGAGCCGCTGCGCGAGCCGGACGCCGTCGATCGCGGCGCGCCTGCGCGGACGCAGCCGGCGGTTGAGCTGCTCGTGGTGGACTCGGTCAAGCAGCGCTGGACCGAGCCGTTCCCCGACGACGGCGAGCCGCCGTTCGGCCCGAGCCGCGCACCGCTCTGGCGCGCGGCGGAGGCGCGGCTGCTCGCGCACCGCATCGCGGAGCTGGCGGGTCAGTGCGGGCCGTTCGCGCCCGGGGATGTGGCGGTACTGGTACGGGCGAGCACGGACATCGCGCTGTACGAGCGCGCGATAGCCGACCAGGGCCTGCCGACGTACGTGGCCGGCGGCGGCGGGTACTGGAGCCAGCAGCAGGTGGCGGACCTCCGCGCGTATCTCGCCGCGCTCGCCAATCCGCTCGACGAGCTCGCGCTGTACTCGCTGCTCGCCTCGCCGCTCGTGGGAATCTCGATCGACGCGCTGGGCCTGATCGGACTGCGCGCTCGCAAGCGCGACCGAGACGTCTGGTGGACGCTGCGTGAAGGGCTCGAGCCGGACGAGCTCGGCGCGGACGACGCGCGCAAGGTCGCGGCATTCGTGCAGCGCTTCAGCGCCGAGCGCGAAGCGGCGCCGCGGCTTTCGCTCGAGACGCTGATCGACCGCGCGGTCACCGGCTCGGGCTACGACCGCGTGGTGCTGCGCATGCCAGACGGGGAGCGGCGGATGGCGAACGTGCGCAAGCTCATGCGGCTCGCGCGTGAATTCGAGGCCGACGAGGGACGCGACCTGCGCGGCTTCATCGACTTCGTGGGCGAGCAGGACATGTTGCGCGCACGCGAGGGCGAGGCGCCGCTCGAGACGGAAGGCATCGACGCCGTGCGCCTCATGACGATCCACGCGGCCAAGGGCCTCGAGTTCCCGCTCGTTTGCGTGGCGGACCTCGGACGGGTGGCCTTCAAGGACGACGACGCCCTGCGCGTGACCGAGGACGGGCGCGTGGGCCTGAGCGTCGCCTCGATGGCGGGCGGCTCGACCAAGGCGATGGCGCTAGAGGAGATCGAGGAGGAGCAGGCGCGGCGGGCGGACCAGGAGGAGCGGCGCGTGTTCTACGTCGCGATGACGCGCGCGCGCGAGCATCTGATCGTCAGCGGCGCGACCGATGTGGAGAAGTGGCCGGAGCCGAAGCGGCTGGGCGCGCCGATGGAATGGATCTGGCGCGCGCTCGTGCCGGACCTGCCGCAGCTCGGCACAGGCGGGGTGTCCGAGAACGGTGTGCGTTTTGTGGTGTGCTCGCCGAGCTGCGTGGAGGACATGCTGCCGCGCTCCTCATGGGCGCCGAGTGTGGAGCTGTCGCAGAACGGCTCGGTCCCGGGTGGCGTCCAGCCGGCGCTGCTCGCTGCGGTGGAGGCGGCGGGCGCTCCGCCGCTTGGCCGGCTCAGCTATTCGAGCCTCGAGAGCTACCGCCGCTGCGGCTATCGCTTCTACCTCGAGCGCGTGGCGCGGCTCCGCGAGCGGGCGGCGGAGCTGGCCGACGCCGCGGGCGAGCCGGTGCCGGAGGGGCTGCACGCCCTGCTCCGGGGCACGGTTGTGCACGAGCTCATGGAGAAGTTCGACTTCGGCCGCCCGCGCCCGCCGGAGGCGGGGGACGTGGAAGAGCTGCTGCGATCGCATGCGGCGACCTTCGATGCCTCGGACGTCGACGGAATTCGGACGCTGATCGCGAACTTCGCCCGCTCCGACCTATGCGCGCGCCTGGCGGCGGCGCCGCGCGTGCGGCGCGAGCTCGCCTTCGCTTTCACCCTTCGGCCGCACGGCGCCTCGGGCGCGAGCCTGCTCGTCAATGGCGTGGTGGACGCGTTTGCGCTCGAAGGGGGGAGCGAATTCGCGCTCGTCGTGGATTACAAGAGTGACCCCGTGGCCGGGGTGGACCTGGAAGCGGCATGCGACGAGAAATACGGAACCCAGCGGCTGATCTACGCGCTAGCGGCGCTGCGCTCGGGCGCGCGCTCGGTGGAGGTCGTGCACTGCTTCCTCGAGCGCGCGGACGAGCCGGTGAGCGTGGCGTTCGAGGCGGCGGACCTGCCGCGTCTCGAGGCGGACCTGCTGGCGCTCGCGAGCGGCGTGATCGACGGGCGCTTCGAGCCCACGGAGCGCCCGCACCGCGAGCTGTGCGCCACATGCCCCGGGCTCGACGCGCTCTGCAA
>DATEPK010000179.1:0-6946 GCA_035273245.1 Thermoleophilaceae bacterium | reverse complement strand
GATCACGAACTCGAGCAGCGCGAGGGCGGCCGCCACGAGCGCGAGGGGGCGCCCGGCGCCGGCCTGGACGGCCCGCGGCCGCCTTGGCGCCGCAGGAGCGGCTTGTATCGTCCAAAAGCCCAAGTGAAGCTCCTGCGGATCTCTCTGGCGAGCCTCGCCGCGTGCGTCGCCCTGGCCGCGCCGGCATACGCCGAAACTGGAAACGGATTGTACGAGCCGTTCCCGTCGCCCACGTCCGAGGGGCTGGCGCAGGACTTCATCGCCGGGCTTCCCGGCGGCATCGGCTTCACCGACGTGAACGGCCTCGACCTGCGGCGCGGCGTCCTCGTCGGCCGCGCGGCCCGGACCGCATACGCCGCGGCGCCGCCGGTGCGCCGTGCGAGCGGCGACGCGGGTTTCTCCCCGTCGCTCGGCTGGCCGCTCGCCCTGGTGCTGCTCGCCGCGGTGCTGGCCGGTGCGGGCTTCGTCGCCGTGCGACGCTCTTGAACCGCCTGCCCCCACTCGCCATCGTGATCGCGGCGCTCGCGCTGTTCGGCGCAGGCGTGGGCGCGCTCGCAGCGGTGGAGAGCGGCGGCGGTACGCACGTGGCGCCCGCCACCGCAAACGGGTCCGTCGTGGTGGCGTCGCCCGGCAAGCTCCCAAGCGAGTTCTTCGGCATGGTGAGCGAGGACGCGTACGCCCATCCCGGCCGCTACCGCGCCGCCGTGCTCAACCAGCTCGCGCGCATGGGCGTGGGGATCCTGCGGGAGACCTTCGACTGGGCGGCGATCGAGCCGAAGCGGGGCGCCTTCAACTTCCTTCCGTACGACAGCTTCGTGGGATCGCTCGCGGCCCGTCACATGACGGTCCTGCCCGTGCTGCTCGACCCCCCGCCATACGCCTCGAGCGCACCGAAGCACGGCGCGCAGCCCGGCACCTACCCGCCGCGAAACGACGCGGACATGGCCGCGTTCGCCGCCACGCTGGTGCGGAGGTACGGGCCGCGCGGGAAGTTCTGGGCGGAGCATCCGGAGCTGCCGCGCGTGCCGATCCGCTCGTGGCAGGTGTGGAATGAGCCGAGCCTGCCCGCCTACTGGCCCACGGGCCCCGACCCCGCGGCGTACACGCGCCTGCTGGCGCGCGTTGGACGCGCGATCCGCCACCTCGATCCCGGTGCAGACGTCGTCACTGCGGGGATCCCGAACAGCCGCCTCGGCATGCCCTTCTACCAGTTCGTGCAGGGCATGTACCGCGCGGGCGCACGCGGCGCCTTCGACACTCTCGCGATCCACCCGTACGCGGGGGACTCCGCCGGCGTGACCGCCGCGGTGAACGACGCGCGGCAGCTGATGGACTCAAACGGCGACAGCTCCGCGCACATCTGGATCACGGAGCTGGGCTGGGCAGACAGCGGTCCGCCGAGCTCCTTCACGGTCGGGCCGATGGGCCAGGCGAGCCGCATCCGCTCGACGCTCGACTCGCTCGTGTCGCTGCGCGGGCAGGACCGAATTCGCGGCGTGATCTACTTTGGCTGGCGCGACGGCGCTCCGTACGCCCCCACGTTCAAGGACTTCTGGGGATTGCACACGGGGCTCGTCACCCTGGACGGACATCCGAAGCCCGCGTTACGGGCATTCGCCAAATCGGTGGCTACACTCCGCCGCCAGGGGTGACTCTTCGCAAGCTCATCATTGGGCTCGCGCTCTGCGCGTCGCTGTTCGTGGCGGCGCCGGCCGGCGCGAGGCCCCCAAAGGACTTCTTCGGAGTGGTCAGCGAAGACGTCTTGGCCGGCGATGCCGCGTACCGCGACGCCACGCTCGCGCAGCAGTCTTCGATCGGCATCGGGCTCATCCGCCAGACGTTCCACTGGAACCAGATCGAGACCTCGCCCGGCAACTACGACTGGTCCGCGTACGACGCCTACATGGCCGCCACCGCGTCCCACGGCATCCGCGTCCTGCCGATCCTCTTCGACCCGCCGCCGTTCCGCGCGAGGATCTCGAAGAAGACGAGCGGCACCTATCCCCCGCGTCACTACGCCGACCTCGGCACGTTCGGTGCGGCGGTCGCCGGGCGGTATGGCCCCCATGGCAGCTTCTGGACGCAGAATCCCGCGCTGCCGAAGCTGCCGATCACGGCGTACCAGGTGTGGAACGAGCCGAACCTCAAGGCCTACTGGCCGACCGGCCCGAACCCCAAGCAGTACGCGAAGCTGCTCACCGCTGCGGCGAAGGGGATCCACCGGGCGGATCCGCACGCGCAGATCGTCACGGCCGGAATGCCGGACAGCCGCCTGTCGCGGCCGCACAACGTCTTCTCGTACGTCCGCGCGATGCTGCGTGCGCATCCGAAGTTCAACACGCTCGCCGTGAACCCGTATGGCACGAGCTCCGGGCAGATCCTCAGCAAGCTGCGGCGCTTCCGCTCGGTGCTCAGCCGCGGCCATGCGCGGCGCGCGGGACTGTGGGTCACCGAGTTCGGTTGGTCGGACAAGGGGCCGCGCGCCCCCTTCCGGCTTGGCGCCAAGGGACAGGCGAAGCAGATCACCCGCACCATCCCGGCGCTGGCGAAGCAGCGCAGGCACCTGCGCCTGCGCGGGCTCGTCTACTACAGCTGGCGCGACGGCGCGCCCTACGCGCCCCTCTTCAAGGACTTCTGGGGGCTGCACACAGGGCTATTGCGCCTAAATGGAACGCCGAAGCCGGCCTTCGCCGCGTTCAAGAAGGCCATACAAAGAGCGCACTGACGCCAGAAGTGCTCGCGCTGCTACCGCGGCCGAACTAAAGTCTCTCAACGAAGTCCCTTCTACGGCGGGGGTAGCAGCGTGTGCGGGCGCTCATGCACGGGTACTTGCCTGCCGATACAGGTATCGCCCTCCTCAGGTCCGAAATGAGTCGCTCTCTCCGCATACTCCACGTGTCCGAGGCTTTCGGCGGCGGCATCGTCGGCGTCGTGGCTCCGCTGGCGGAGCGCCTGGCGGACGCGGGCCACTCGGTGGCCGTCGCGTACGGCGTGCGGCCCGAAACTCCGGCGAACGTGCGCAACGAGGTGAGCCCGGACGTGGAGGTGTTCCCGTTGCCGTGGCACAAGCGCTCGATGCGCGAGCAGCTCAGCGCGGCCAAGGCACTGCGCCGGCTCGCCGCGGAGTGGGAACCGGACGTCGTGCACCTGCACTCCTCTTTTGCCGGCGTCGTCGGCGCGATGGCGCTCGGGCGTCGCTACACGCTCGTGTACTCGCCGCACGGCTACTCATTCACGCGCACAAGCGACCCCGCACCTCGCCGCTTCGCCTACCGGCTGGCCGAGCGCTACCTCGCCCGCCGGGTTGATGTGGTGGCAGCCGTCTCCGAGAGCGAGGCGCGACTGGCCCGCGAGGCGGCGCATGCCCCCCTCGTGGAGGTGGTGCCAAACGGCATTCCGCAGCTCGACCCCGGCGCCACACCCGAGCCGCTCGAGCGCCCGTTCGCCCGAGTGGCCGGCATGGGGCGCGCCGATCATCAGCGCCAGCCCGACGCGGCGGGAAGAATTCTCTCCAGCGTGAGCGACGTGGCCGAGGTCGAGTGGATCGGCGGCGGCACCCCCAGTGACGACGGCATTCGCGTGCTCGCGTCACACGGGGTGAACGTCACCGGCTGGCTCGAGAAGGACGAGGCGCGCGAGCGGCTGGCGAACGCCACCGCCTATCTGCACTGGTCCGCCTGGGACGGCCGCTCTCTGGCCGTGCTCGAGGCGATGGCTCACGACGTGGTGGTTGTGGCCTCCGACATCGAGCCCAACCGCGAGATCCTCAGCCCGCTCCAGATCTGCTCGAGCGAGGAGGAGGCCGCGCAACTCCTGCGCGCCGTCGTGACCGACGAGGCTGTGCGCGAACGCCTGCTGGCGGATCAGCGCGAACGTCGTGAAGGCTTCTCCGCGATGGAGATGGCGGCCGAGTGGGAGGCCGTCTACACGCGCGCGGCGGCACGCGTCGACCGGGGCGTGATTCTCGTCGCCGAAGCCCGCGCGGACGTCTCGTCCGCTCCCTAGACTTCAGCGCTCGTGGAATTCCGGGATTTCGTCGCCCTGGTCTGGAAGCGCCGCCTGGTCGTGGCGATCGTCTTCCTGGTGGCGATCGGCCTGGCCTCGGCATACGCGTTCACGCGGCCGAAGCAGTACAAGTCCACCGCCACGATCGTTTTCACGCCGGACCCGAAGCAGGGCGCGGACTTCCTCTCCCCGGACAATCTATCGGCGCTGCTCGGCACCTACGCGGAGCTCGCGAAGTCCGACCAGACGAAGGGCAAGGCCGCGGCACTGCTCGGCCATCCCGTGCCCGGGAGCATCAGCACGTCGACCGTGCAGGGCAGCGGGGTGCTCGGCATCAGCGGCACGGACACGAGCCCGCAGGGCGCGGCGGACACCGCCAGATCCATCGCCAACGCCTTCATCCAGACGGTGCAGGGCAACGGCGTGATCGTCCCGTCGCTCGTCAACAGTCCGGTCGCGCCGAGGCAGGCGTTCTCGCCGCGGCCCAAGCTGATCATCGCGATGGCCGCGGTGCTCGGGCTGATAGCCGGCGTACTGCTGGCGCTGGCGCTCCAGAGCTTCCGGCGCAGCGTGGAATCGCCGGCCGAGCTCAGCGAGATGAGCGGCCTGCCTGTGATCGGGCGGCTGCCGCGCGAGCGCGCCCTGCGGGGGGCGAACTCGCTCGTGTGGACCTCCGCGAAGATGGAGGCCGCGCAGGAGGCGTACAGAGCTCTGCGAACCAACATCGAGCTGCTCACCGAGACGCGTACGTCGGTGCTGCAGGTCACGAGCTCGGATCCCGGCCACGGGAAGTCGACCGTTGTGGCCAACCTCGGCGTCGCGCTCGGCCAGCTCGGCATCCCGACGGTGATCGTGGACGCCGACCTGCGCGCACCGCGCCAGCACCAGATCTTCGGCCTGCCGAACGGGCACGGCCTGTCCACGCTGATGGTCCTGTCGGACGCAGAAATCACGCCGCAGCCCACCGAGTGGCGGAACCTGTCGGTGCTCACGAGCGGCCCGATCCCGCCAGACCCCACCGAGATGCTCCACATCCGCTTCCGCGCCGTGCTGCGTGAGCTGCGCTCCACCGAGCAGTTCGTGCTGATCGACTCACCGCCGATCCTTCCGGTGAGCGACGCGCGGCTGATCGCGCCGCACGCGGACGCGGTGCTGCTCGTCGCGGCCACCGGGATGACGAAGATGTCCTCTTTCGGCTCGGCGCTCGAGAAGCTGCGTTTTGCGGGCGCGCAGGTGCTCGGCATCGCCATGAACTTCTCCCAGGGCGACGAGGACGTCACCGGCGGCTACGGCTACGGCTACGGGCACGACCGCTTCGAGACCTCGGCGCCCAGGACCCTTCGGGCGAGCTGACGCCATGGCGGCGACGACGTCCCGCCGGCTCCTGGTGGTGGGCGCGGCCCTGCTGACGGGCGCCGTGGCCGCCGCTGCAATCGCGGTGTCGCCGCTCGCCGCGATCGCGCTGCCGGTGCTCGTCGTGGGCGCGGTGGTGGTGGTCACCCGGCCGCAGTGGGTGCTGATCGCGATGGTGGTCGCACTGCCGTGGGACAACAAGCTCCACTACCCGAGCGCGTCGCTGTCGCTCATCAAGCTCATCGGCGCGGTCACGTTTCTCGCGTACCTCATCCACATAGGCCGCAACTCGCGCGAGCGGATCTACCTGCCGGCGCTGGTCGGCGTGGTGGTGGCGCTCTTTCTCTGGATCGGGCTCTCGCTGCTCACCTCGACCGATCCCGGCTACAGCGTCCAGAAGATGCTTCGCTACACGCTGTTCGTGTCGTTCTTCTTCCTCGTAGTGCAGCTCGTGGACGGCCGCGCGGCGGTTGAGCGCGTGCTCCGCTGGTTCACGGCCTCGGTGGCGCTCGCGGCGCTGTACGGGATCTGGGACTTCGTGACGCTGCACACCGGGCGCGCCGCCGGCCCGGTTCAGGACCCGAACGACTTCGCGTACCTGCTCGCGGTCACGCTTCCGATCTGCGGCTACCTGATAGCCACGGACGGCAAGCGTCGTATCTGGTGGAGCCTCGCGTTTGCCGCGATTGCGGGCGCCACGCTCGCCACCTTCTCGCGCGGCGCGCTGGTGGGCATCGGCGTGCTGCTGGCGTGGGGCGTGGTCACGCGCCGGATACCGGTGTGGGCGCTCGTCATGGGTCTTGTCGCGGCCGGCGCGGTCACTCTCGTGGCGTTCACGCTGTGGAAGCCGCTGATCAACCAATCGCTCAACGAGAAGGAGCACATCGCGGGTGCCAACACGACCTCGCGCATGGCCTACTGGTCGGTGGCCCTTCAGCTCACCGAGAAGCGACCGCTCACGGGCGTGGGGCCCGACCGCTATCCGATCGAGGCGCCGCCGCTGATCAAGAACAACCCGATCTTCATCGCCAAGCCGGTCACACACAACAGCTACCTCGAGATCATGTCCGAGGACGGCATCCCGGCGCTGCTCCTCTTCTTCCTGTACCTGGGTCTCTCGTGGCGAGAGCTGCGGCGGGTGCAGCGGAGCGCCACGGCGAGCGGCGACCTCAGACGCCGCCGTCTGGCCACCGCGTTCCAGGCGTCGCTCCTCATCGCGATCGTGTCCGCCACCTTCCTCAGCGAACAGCTCACCTCGCCGTTATGGCTGATTCCCGCGCTGGCGCTCGTGCTGGCGCGGCCGGATCCCGAGCCTGAGCCCGCCGTGGTCCCGCCGCGCGGCTTCGAGCCGGCCAAGCCGCCGGCGCCGCCGACGCTCAGTCCGGAGCTCTCCGGCGGCCGGCTCGTGCCGGTTTGAGGATCGCCCTAGTCAGCACGCTCGAGCGCGGTGGGCCTGTGGAGCAGTGCCTGCTCCTCGCCGGCTCGCTTGCGGCGCGCGGCGACGAGGTGGTGGCCACCTGCGCGGACGCCTCGCTCGCCAAGCGCTTCTCGGCGGCGGGCGCGGATGCGCATGTGGTGCCGTTCCGCA
>DATEPK010000178.1:0-2438 GCA_035273245.1 Thermoleophilaceae bacterium | reverse complement strand
GCCCGAGATCGTGCACATCGGTGCCGACACCACGCGCGGCCTCGGCTCGGGCTCCAATCCGGAGCTCGGGAAGAAGTCCGCGATCGAGGACTACGACCACCTGAAGTCGCTGCTCAAGGGCGCCGACATGGTGTTCATCGCCGCCGGCGCGGGCGGCGGCACGGGCACCGGTGCGGCGCCGGTGGTGGCGCGCATCTCGCGCGAGGTCGGTGCCTTGACGGTGGGCATCGTCACCAAGCCCTTCTCGTTTGAGGGCTCGCGCCGCGGCGAGCAGGCGGAGCGCGGCATCCAGGAGCTGCAGGAGGAGGTGGACACGCTCATCGTGATCCCGAACTCCCGCCTCCTGTCGGTGCTCGACAAGTCCACCTCGATGGTGGACGCCTTCCGCGTGGCCGACGACGTCCTGCGCCAGGGCGTGCAGGGCATCTCCGACCTCGTCACCCTGCCGGGCCTGATCAACCTCGACTTCGCGGACGTGCGCACGATCATGTCGAAGGCCGGCCAGGCGCTGCTCGGCATCGGCATGTCCACCGGCGAGCACCGCGCGCTCGAGGCGGCGCAGCACGCCGTCGCATCGCCGCTGCTCGAGACCTCGGTGGAGGGTGCGCGCTCGATCCTGCTGTCCATCACCGGCGGCCGCGACCTGTCCCTGTGGGAGGTCAACGAGGCGGCCAAGGCGGTGTCCGAGGCGGCTCATCCCGACGCCAACATCATCTTCGGCGCGATGATCGACGAGAAGGTGTCCGATCAGGTGTGGGTGACGGTGGTGGCCACCGGCTACGGCGACAGGCCGCTCCGCCGCTCGCGGCCGAGCGCGGATCTCGAGTCGCGGGAGCCGCGGCGGGAGAGCTCAGCGCGCGAGGCCGACCACGAGCCGCGCGTGCGGCGCATGCGCGAGAGCTCGCTGTCGGACCTGAGCGTGCCTGAGTTCATTCCGCGCGGCTAGCGCCGCGCGAGGTCATAGGTCATGGGTCATAGGAATGGCCGATGACTGACATCGAGCATCCGCGCTTTGCGCGGATGTACCTGAAGTTCTCTGAGCGCGCCGACGATGCGGGCATGGCCGAGCACCGGCGGCGGCTGCTCGCGGGCCTCAGCGGGCGGGTGCTCGAGGTGGGAGCAGGCAATGGCCGCAACTTCGCGCATTACCCGCCTGGTGTGACCGAGGTGATCGCGGTCGAGCCTGAGCCGACGCTGCGAGCCGCTGCGGAAAAGGCGGCCGCCGATGCCACGGTGACGGTGACAGTGGTTTCCGGCACGGCGGAGGAATTGCCCGTCGGCGACAGCGAGATGGACGCCGCGGTTGCGAGCCTCGTGCTCTGCAGCGTGCCCGACCAGGCCCGCGCCCTGGGCGAGCTTCGCCGAGTGGTTCGACCCGGCGGCGAGCTGCGCTTCTTCGAGCACGTGATCGCACATCGGCAGCCCACCCGGCTGATCCTGCAGTTCCTGGACCGCAGCGGCCTGTGGCCGAAGTTCGCGGGCGGCTGCCACCCGGCGCGGGACACCGGCGCCGCGATCGAGGCCGCCGGCTTCGAGATCGAGAGCTGCGACCGCTTCCCATTCAGCGTGAGCCGGTTCGAGCCGAGCATTCCGCACATCCTCGGCGTCGCCAGACGGCCCTGAGTTTCCGCTAGCCGGATAATCAGCCGCCAGATGGCTGACCTGTTGCGTGCCGGAAGCCCGAAGCCGAGCCTGCGTGAACTGCTCGCCCGTGACGAGCTGATTCTCGCCCCCGGCTGTTACGACGCGCTCGGTGCGCGACTCGTCGAGGAGGCCGGATTCGATGTCGCCTACATGACCGGGTTCGGCAGCGCCGCGTCGCGGCTTGGGCGGCCGGACGTCGGGCTGCTGTCGCTGCCTGAGATGGTGGACAACGCGCACCGGATCGCGCAGGCGGTGGCCATCCCGGTGATTGCCGATGCGGACACCGGCTACGGCAACCCGGTGAACGTCATCCGCACGGTCCAGGAGTACGAGGCGGCTGGCGCATCCGCCATCCACATCGAGGACCAGGTGATGCCTAAGAAGTGCGGGCATATGGAGGGCAAGCAGGTGATCGACGCGGGGGAGATGGCCGCCAAGGTGAGGGCCGCCGTGACGGCTCGCAGCTCGGACGAGTTCCTGATCATCGCCCGCACGGACGCACGTGCGGTGGAGGGCCTCGACGCGGCGCTCGAGCGCGCCCGGCTCTACCGCGATGCCGGTGCCGACGCGCTCTTCGTCGAGGCGCCGCAGTCCGAGCAGGAGATCGAGGGCGTGGCGAAGGCGTTCCCGGACGTGCCGCTTCTCTTCAACTGGGCCGAGGGCGGCAAGACGCCCGCGGTGAGCCGGGAGTTCCTGCGCGAGCTGGGCTTCCGGATCGTGATCTTCCCGATCGGCACGCTGCTCGCCGCCACCGCCGCGATGCGCTCTCTGCTGGCTCAGATCAAAGCCGAGGG
>DATEPK010000177.1:0-3392 GCA_035273245.1 Thermoleophilaceae bacterium | reverse complement strand
CGGGTTCCACTTCGGAACCTCGTCGACCGTGAACGCGATCATGTCCGCGATCAGGCGCATCGACGGCCCGGGCGGGAACGCGTACGTCCCGCGCGAGAGGAACTCCTTGATGATGTCGTTCTGCGTGGTGCCCTGAAGAGCTGCGCGCTCCACACCGTTCTCCTCGGCCACCGTCAGATAGAGCGCGAGCAGCCACGCGGCCGTTGCGTTGATCGTCATCGACGTGTTCATCTCGCCGAGCGGGATGCCGTCGAGCAGCGTGTGCATGTCCCCCTTATGGGCTATGGACACGCCCACCTTTCCAACCTCGCCGCGCGCCAGCTCGTGGTCCGGGTCATAACCCGTCTGGGTCGGCAAATCGAACGCGATGGAGAGGCCGGTTTGGCCCTTTTCCAGGTTCTTTCTGTAGAGCGCGTTCGACTCGCGGGCGGTCGAGTGGCCCGCATAGGTGCGCATCACCCACGAGCGATCGCGCTCGGGAAGTCTTGGTTCGGAGGCTCCCACGCCGGGAATTGTATGGTCCTGATGCCGATGAGTCGTGAGATAGACGTCATGCATCTCGGCCGCGATCGCGTGATCTGCGCGCACGAGCTGGACGGTCTGATCATCGATCCGGGGCCCGAGAGCTGCATGGAGACCCTGCTGAGCGCGCTCGACGGGCAGGAGCCGCGCGCCCTGCTCCTCACGCACATCCACCTCGACCACGCGGGGGCGAGCGGCGCCCTGGTACGCAAGTTCCCGGGTCTCACGGTGTACGTGCACGAGCGCGGCGCGCCGCATCTGGTGGACCCGTCGAAGCTCCTGAAGAGCGCCACGCAGCTCTACGGCGACGACATGGATCGCCTGTGGGGCGAGGTGGTGCCGGTGCCGGAGGAGAACATCCGCGCGCTGTCGGGCGGCGAGACGGTGGAGGGCCTGCAGGTGGAGTACACGCCGGGCCACGCGTCGCACCATGTGACCTACTTCGACGAGGACTCAGGCGACGCGTACGTCGGCGACACCGCGGGCGTCCGCATACCGCCATGCGACTTCGTGATGGCGCCCACGCCCCCGCCCGACATCGACCTCGAGAAGTGGAACGCGTCACTCGATCTCATCGAGTCGCGGTCCCCACAGCGCCTGCGGCTCACTCACTTCGGCGCCCACGAGAACGTCGACGAGCACATCGCCCAGTTGCGCGTGCGGCTCGCGGCGTGGGGCGAGGTGGCGAAGACGGCGGACCAGGAGCGGTACATCCAGGTTGTGGAGGCCGAGGTGCGCGCCTCGGCGGGCGATGACGACACCGCCGAGTCCTACTTCCAGGCGGTGCCGCCCGATCAGGCGTACCTCGGTCTCGAGCGCTACTGGACGAAGAAGGCGGAGCGCGAGGCCGCATGAGCGAGCAGACGGTCGAGCTTCCCCGCACCTCCGGTCCGGACGACGCGCTGATGGGCAACTGGCGCGTGATCGTCCTGAACGACAACCACAACACCTTTGACGGCGTGGCCGCCGCGCTCTCGCGCATCCTCCCGGGCGTGACGCTCGACCAGGGCTACGCGATCGCGGACAAGATCCACAACACGGGCCAGGCGATCGTGTGGACGGGCCCGAAGGAGACCGCCGAGTTCTACTGGGAGCAGCTGAGCGAGGCCGGTCTGACGATGGCGCCGCTGGAGCAGGGTTAGTGGTGCTTCGCGCGTCGCAGCACTCGCACCACCGTCTTCCCCTTCAGCAGGCCTGAGCGCGTCACCGTCGCGCGCCGCTTGCCGGCCTTCCTGAAGCGCACGTGCAGCACCGCCCGGCCGTGGCGGTTCGTCTTCAGCTTGTGCCCGGCGAAGCGGATGGTGGCGCCCTTCACCGGCAGCCGGTGCCCGGCCGGCGTGATCTTCGCGTAGAAGATGAGTCGCACGCGGTGCCCCGCATGCGGGCGGCGCGGCCGCACGCTCAGCTTGATGCGCCGGGCTCCGGGCGCCCTCACCTGGCCGCCGGCTGCGCCCGGAGCCTCCACCGTGGGGAGCTCAACGTGCACGTTCGTCACCTGGATGGAGAAGCTGCCGTTGCTCGGGCGCAGGTACGGCGTGTCGCGGCCGAGCAGCTCGAGCTTGGGCTTGTGGCCCGGCGCAAAGCGCCAGCCGTTGCCGTGGAGCTGGAACACGATGTTGCCCTGCTGGTTGTCGAGGAGCCGGTACACGCCGCGCGAGATCAGCGTCTGCTTGCCGTCCGGGCCCACGTCCCACAGGCGCGAGTCGAGCTGGCCGAACTGCCCGGTCACGTTCACATGCGCGCTCACCGTGGGCAGTCCCAGCATCGTGTAGCCGTTGCTCGCCGGCCCCTCGTAGACCGCTGTGCCGGAGGCGTGCTCGGCGGGCACCTGCGTGCACGAGTTCGATCCGCCCGCGATCGGGTCGTACTTCGTGGCGGTGGACTGGTTGCCGCCGGTGGACGTGACCGTCTGCGCCGCGGCGGAGCCAAACGTGACCGAGCCCGGGTGGATGGCCGGCCAGCTCGGGGCGTTGAAGGGAGCGCTCACCGGCGCCCCCGCCGGGCAAACCTGCAGATAGGCGGTCACGCTGCCGGGCGCGGGCCCGCCGCTCGCGCCCTTCAGGTAATGGTCGAAGAAGGCCGAGCCCTGGTCCTGCAGCGCCTTGTCCATCGCCGGAGCGTTGGTGCCGCGGGCGTGTCCGAGGTCGCCGAACTGGAGCGACACGGGCGCCGACGGGTTGCTCGCACGGATCAGGTTGTACGCGCGCAGCGACTCCTCCGGCGGGAACAGGTCGTCCGTCCAGCCGCTCTGCAGGAGCAGAGGCGCCGGTGTGCCGGAGAGGCTGAAGGCGCCATGGAAGCCGTAGATCTCGTTGGAGATCGCCGTGGACTCGGAGTCCTCCGGCTCGCCCGCCAGGACGCGCGCGTTCCAGGTGGTGAGGTCGGCGTTCGGGTCTACGCCCGGCGGGGAGTAGTAGCCGCCCGCAACCCCGAGCGCGTAAAGCCCCTGCACGTAGCTCGTCTTCGCGACGCCGAGCGGCACACGCGTGTCGGTTGGCCCGGGCACCGCGAAGTCGAGGAAGCGACCGTTCGGCTCCAGAGAATTGACGAGGTCGGACCACGGCCAGCGCGGATAGGCCGCCGTGATCGACATCGGCGTTCCCTTCGGGCTCGTCCACGGCACGAAGCCGGAGCCCTGAGAGGGCAGCTGGCGCACGCGGTCGCGCAGGAACGCGAGCTCCATGCTCTGCCCGCCGCCGTAAGAGATGCCCGTCACGCCGATCGCGTCGGGCTTCGTGATGCCCTCGTCCGCGAGCAGGCCGAGCAGGTATTGCGTGTCGTGCGCCTCGTAGCGCTGGTCCGCGAGGTGGATCCAGCCCTGGGCGCACCCGGCCGGATTCGAGGCGCGTGACTGAGGCGAACCGCACGAG
>DATEPK010000176.1:0-7687 GCA_035273245.1 Thermoleophilaceae bacterium | reverse complement strand
GTGCCGAGCGTGAGCATCAAGGCCTCCTCGGCGCCGCGGGCCGCTCCGGCGCGATGCTCGGCCAGGATCGCCACGTTCGTGTCGTTGTCGACGGCCACCGGCATGTCGAGCCGCTCGCCCATCAGCGCGCGGAATGGCACGCGGTCGAGCGGCAGGTGGTTCGAGACCATCACCGAACCCGTCTCGGGTCGTACCAATGCGGGAATTCCGAACCCAACCGCCTGCACATCGGGGGCCGCGCCCCGAGCTTCCTCGACCGCGTCCACTATCGTCTCCACCAGCTCTGCCTGGTCGAGCCCGTGGATGCGCCGGTGCACCCTGTGGTGCACCACGAGGTCCGCGTCCACCACGCCGCCAAGCAGCTTGGTTCCTCCCGCGTCCATCCCTATTACGCGCCTTGGCGCCATGACCGAACGCTATACAGAGGCAACAGGTGACTGACGGAGCGCCCCCGCCGCCCGACTACAAGGTCTACAAGTCGCGGCCCGGTCTGCTCGACCGCATGCGCTCGCCCGGCGAGGCGTGGGATCGCCTGCGCCGCAACCGCCAGCTCAAGCGCCGGCTGCCCGGCCAGCCGCAGCGGGGCAGGGCCTTCTGGATCAAGCGGGGGATCAAGTACATCGTGATCGCCGCGGTGGCGTGGGTGGTGCTGTCGGTCGTCCTCTTCTTCATCAGCGCGCAGACCAACTCCGGCCTGCCGAAGAGCGCCGAGGCCTCGCTGTCGAGCGGCGGAAACCTGCTGTCTGGGAGCACCGTGCTCGTGCTCGGCTCGGACGCGCGCCCGCCGAACGAGCACGAGCCGGGCGCGGGCGGCCCCAGCCGGTCGGACAGCATCATGCTGCTCCACGCCGCGTTCGGAAGCGTGCGGCGGCTATCGATTCCGCGCGACTCCTACGCCGCCATCCCCGGCCACGGCTCGCAGAAGATCAACGCGGCGTACGCGTTCGGTGGCGCCGGGCTGGCCGTGCGCACCATCGAGAACTTCCTGGGCGGAGGCGTGCGGATCAACCACGTGGTGGAGGTGAGCTTCCAGGACTTCCCGAACCTGATCAACTCGCTCGGCGGCATAACGATCAACCTGAAGCACTGCGTGGTGTCTGGGAACGTGTTCGAGAACGGTGATCGCTTCCGGCTGCACAAGGGCACGCATCACCTGAACGGCAAGGAGGCGCTCGAGTTCTCGCGCATCCGTGAGAACCGCTGCGCGCCGAACGAGACCGACATCCAGCGCGCCGAGCGCCAGCAGCTCGTGCTTCAGCGGATGCGCGCCCAGGCGCTCAAGCCCACCACGTTCTTCCGCCTGCCGTGGGTGGCGTGGGACGCGCCGCGCGCCGTGCGCACGGACATGGGCGGGATGAGCCTGGGCACCCTGTTCACGGACCTCATCACGGGCGGCTCCGGCTCGACCCACGTGCTCAAGCCGTCGGGCATCGGGCCGGGCACGAGCCTGATCATCTCGCCGGCCGAGCGGCAGGCGGCGGTGCGCGAACTCCTCGGTCGCTAGTCGGAGGACGAGGACGACGAGGAGTCGGAAGAGCTCTTGCTCTCGCTCTTCGACTCGGACTTGCTCTCGCTCGATGAGGAGTCGCCGCTCGATGAGGCGGCTGCGCCCGAGCGCTTCTTGCCGTAGTCCGTCGTGTAGAAGCCTGATCCCTTGAAGTGGACGGCGACGGGGTGGAACACGCGCTGCACCGTCGCGTCGCAGGTGGTGCAGTTGGTGAGCGGATCGTCGCTCATACGCTGCATCACCTCGAAGGTGTGCCCCTTCTCGCAGCGATACTCGTAGATCGGCATGGCACTCTCAGTATAGGAGTGCTGACAGCGGCTCAAGCAGCTTTGATCCCAAGCTCCTCGGCCGGCGGGCGCGGGGCTTCGAGATCCTCCAGCAGCGAGATTCGCATCGACTGCCAGACGATCCAGGCCGCCACGTGTGACGTGGCCCGCAAGGCCAAGGTGACCATGCCGTCAAGTTACCCCCGCCCCCGGGCGCCAAACGCTTCGGCGCGCGGAGGATGCGGGGTGTTCGGGGCGGAGCTGGCGCGTTAGCACTCAGCCCTGGGCCACCGCTAGGGTTCGCTCCCGCATGACCGACGTCGTCACCATGGACAAGATCGTCGCCCTCTGCAAGCGGCGTGGCTTCATCTTCCAGTCGTCCGAGATCTACGGCGGGCTGGCGTCCACGTACGACTACGGCCACTACGGCGTGCTGCTCAAGCAGAACGTGAAGAACGAGTGGTGGCGCGCGAACCTCCAGGAGCGCGACGACATGGTGGCGCTCGATGCCGCGATCCTCATGCACCCCAAGGTGTGGGAGGCGTCGGGGCACCTCGCCGGCTTCTCCGACCCGCTCGTGCAGTGCCTCGGCGAGTGCAAGCAACGCTTCCGCGAGGACCATCTGCGCGAGGCCCAGCCGGAGGGCGAGCTTCGCTGCCCGGTGTGCGGCGGGCCGCTGTCCGAGCCGCGCCAGTTCAACCTCATGTTCCAGACGAACATGGGGCCGGTGCAGGAGGAGGGCTCCACGATCTACCTCCGGCCCGAGACAGCCCAGGGCATCTTCGTGAACTTCAAGAACGTGCTCCAGTTCGCGCGCAAGCGGCCGCCATTCGGCATCGCGCAGGTGGGCAAGTCGTTCCGCAACGAGATCACGCCCGGGAACTTCATCTTCCGCACGCGCGAGTTCGAGCAGATGGAGATCGAGTTCTTCGTCCCGCCCGCGGACGCGCCCGAGTGGTACCGGCGCTGGTGCGACATGCGGATGGAGTGGTACCAGCGGCTGGGCATCCGGCCGGACCATCTGCAGCTGCGCGAGCACGGGCAGGACGAGCTGTCGCACTACTCGCAGGGCACCTCCGACATCGAGTACCTCTTCCCGATGGGCTGGTCGGAGCTCGAGGGGATCGCCAACCGCGGGGACTTCGACCTCACCCAGCACGCCAAGTTCTCGGGCGAGAAGCTCGACTACGTGGACACCGCCACGGGCGAGCGCTACGTCCCCTACGTGATCGAGCCGTCCGCCGGCGCCGACCGCGGCACGCTCGCCTTCATGGTCGACGCCTATGACGAGGAGGAGGTGGAGGGCCGCCAGCGCGTGCTGCTGCGGCTCCACCCCAAGCTCGCGCCGGTGAAGGTGGCGGTGTTGCCGCTCGTGAACAAGGATGGGCAGCCGGAGCTTGCCCGCAAGATCTACGAGGACCTGCGCAAGAGGATGTCGGCCGAGTTCGACACCGGCGGCTCGATCGGAAAGCGTTACCGGCGCCAGGACGAGATCGGCACGCCGTGGGGCGTGACCGTGGACCACCAGACGATGGAGGACCAGACGGTCACACTGCGCGACCGGGACTCGCTCACGCAGGACCGCATCGCCATCGACCAGCTCGGCGACGAGCTGGAGCGCCGGCTTGCCGCCGACTGGAAGTCGCCGAAGCTCGGTTAGACGCGGTAGGTTGGCGCCATGTGGCGCCTCGCGCTGTGCTGCCTCGCCGCCCTCGCATCGACCGTTGGCGCGGGCGCGGCGGCCAGGACGCAGGTTCAACCCGCACGCTGTCCCGCCAAGGCGCACGAGAACGGCGTCCGTCCTAACTCGTGGGCGCCTGCGCAAACGACGCTGGCACCGCCCGGCGCGGTGTCGATGAGGCTGTGTCGCTACGCCGGGTTGAACGGGCATCCTCGCCCGGGGAAGCTGGCGCGCGCCCGCCTTCTCAGCAATCGAGCGCGAGTGACGAAGCTGGTGGACGAGTTCGACCAGCTCCAGCCCTTCCCACCCGGGGTAGCTGCCTGCCCGATGGATGACGGTTCGTTCATCCTGGCGCTGCTCGCTTACCCCGATGGGCACCGGGTCAGGATCGAGGTGGACACGACGGGCTGCCGGCTCGTCAGCAACGGCGACGTGGTGCGCACCGCCAGCGGGTTTGGGACAACCGCCGGGCCGAAGCTGGAACACCAGCTCGGCAGGCTTACCGCGTAGCGCTCAGTCGTCGGCGCGCCGCGCCTAGTCGTCGGCGCCCAGCAGGAAGCGGGCGGTGCGGATGCCGAGCTCGAAGGCGGCGTCGCTGTCCCAGTCCGGATCCGAGATGAGCTGCATCGTGATGCCGTCGCCGAGGCCGAGCAGCACGGACGCCACGTTCTCCGGCTTGTCACGCAGCCTCACCACGCCGGCCTCGTGCTTCTCGCGCAGGGCGGTGGCGATGTGGTCGCGGGTCTGGGTGAAGAGGCTGGCCATCTCCGCGCGCAGCTCCTCGTTGTGTCGCGATGCGCTGAACATCTCGTAGATCACGGCCTGCGACGCCGGGTCCTCGGCCAGGAAGCTCCGCACCTGCGTGACGAGCACCTCCACCACGGCGTCGAGCGTGGACGCGGGCGCGAGGTTGCGCTCGAGGGTGGCCACGCGCAGCTCGGTGTCGTGACGCACGACCTCCACGAGCAGGCGCTCTTTCGAGCCGAAGTAGTAGTGGAGAAGGCCGCGCGACACACCGGCCTCGCGCGCCACGTGGTCGAAGGTCGCGCCGGCGGCACCGCGCGTGCCCACGCTCTCGCGCATCGCCGCGACTATCCGCTGCGCCTTCTCGCTCTCGAGCCTGCGCTCGCCCTGCCGCGGCTGTGCTGAGGCCTCCATCGACGCAACTCTAGTCCTAGGTGTAGCCTCGCGCCCGCTATGGCGCGGCCCGTCGTACAGCTCGTGGCCACAGGCGGCACGATCGCTATGACCGGAACTCCCGCCCGGCCCGCTCTGAGCGGCGATGAGCTCGTGGCCGCGGTGCCCGAGCTGGCGGACGTGGCCGAGCTGAAGGTGGCGCAGCTGTCGAACGTGCCGGGCGTGAACCTCGATCCGCCGGCGATGGCACGCGCCCTGGCGGCAGCCTCGCGCGCGGAGGCGGATGGGATGGTGATCACGCAGGGCACGGACACGATCGAGGAGACGGCCGAGCTCGCCTGGCTCACATGGCAGCGAGACGAGCCGCTCGTGATCACGGGCGCGATTCGCCCGGGCGGCTCGATCGGTTCGGATGGCCCGCGGAACCTGCTGGACGCCGTGCTGTTCGCAGCCGCTCCCGAGGGTCGCGGACTCGGACCGGCGGTCGTGTTCGACGGGCTCGCGCACTCGGCAGGCGAAGCAGTGAAGTCGCACAGCTGGCGCAGCGATGCGTTCGCCTCGGAGGCGCCCATAGCCGAGATCCGAGAGGGACGAATCCGGCCCCTGCGTACGCCACAGCAGCCGCAGCCAATCGCGCTCACCGATACGAATCTCGACGCCCATGTACCGATCATCGCCGCCGCCGCGGGCATGGACTCGCGCGTCCTCGACCAGCACGCCGACGCCCTGGTGATCATCGGGCTCGGGGCCGGCCACCTTCCGCAGACGATGCTCGCGGGCGTGGACGAGGCGCTCGCGGCGGGCATCCCCGTTGTGCTGTGCGCGCGGCCCGAGCACGGCGGGACGCTCGAGCGCACCTATGGCTTCGAGGGCTCGGAGACCGATCTCGCCGAGCGCGGCGTGATCCTCGCGGGAGACGCCTCGGCTTGGAAGGCGCGCATCCGAGTGCTCGTCGCGCTCGCGCTCGGTCGCGATCCACGCGAGCTGTTCACGGATCGCTGAGCAATACTCACCATTTGAGGTATGGCGCCGAGCCCCAACTCGGCTTAGCTTGGAGATGCATCTGTCAATCGGCGGGTGCCCGAACGACTAGGCGCAGGAAGCTTTCCGGGCGGGCCTAAGGCTCGCCCGGTTGCGTTGCAGGACAACGAAAAGGGCGCCCGCGGGCGCCCTCTCCGAAAGCCAGGTCAGCGCCGGCTATGAGGTGCTGCCAACCGGCGCAGCGTTAGTGCCGCTCTGCTGGGGCGAGGTGGTCGAGCTGTACTCGAACTCCTCCTCAGAGCCAAACAGCGCGTCCAGCACCTTCGAGCGCAAACCCTCGTTGAGGGCGATCGCGAGACCCGCGCCGATGATCAGCAGCATCAGGCCGCGACCGCGCTTGCGCTTCTTGCGGCCGCTCTTCGCGTTCTTCAGCGAGTCCGCCGCCTCCTTCAGCGAGGTGGCAGCCTCCCGGAGCTGCTTCTGGGTCTTCTTGTCCTCGGTAATGGCCTTCACCGGGCCCTTGCCGTTGGACATGCGGCCGTACGCCTTCTTCGCCGACTCGAAAGCGGTCCGCACGTTCTCACGCAGCTCCTCGTCCTCGACGAGCCGCTGCACGTACGGGTTGTCCTTCACCGCCTTGCCCGCGGCTACGGCGCCGGCTCCCGCCTTGGCGGCCTGCTTCTTCTTCGATGCCATGCGTCTCCTCGGGTCCGTTGCCAACGGGAGATTACCCGGGATGGCTCGGCCGAACCAGGTGCCGGGTGTCAGGTCTCGGGTGTCGGGCTCCGACACCAGACACCCGACACCTATTCCTCAAGCGCGAGCTTGAGCACCTGATCGATCTTCGAGACGAACTTGAAGCTGATCGCCTTCCGAAGCTGCGGCGGTATGTCCTCGAGATCGGCCTCGTTCAGCTTCGGCGCGATCACGCACGTGATCCCCGCGCGCTGTGCAGCAAGCGACTTCTCCTTGAGGCCGCCGATCGGCAGCACCTGGCCGGTGAGCGTGATCTCGCCGGTCATCGCCACCTCCGAGCGCACCGGCCGGCCGCTCACGAGCGACACGAGCGCGGTGGTGATCGCGGTGCCTGCGCTCGGCCCGTCCTTGGGGATCGCGCCCGAGGGGACGTGCACGTGCACGTCGTGGGAGCCGAACCAGTCCTGCGGCTTGTCCGCGCCCCACTTGCGCGCGTTCGCCTTCACGTATGAGAGCGCCGCGGCGGCCGACTCCTTCATCACGTCCCCGAGCTGACCTGTGATCTGCAGATGCCCCTTGCCCGGGAAGGCGGTGGCCTCGATGAAGAGCACCTCGCCGCCCACCGGAGTCCACGCGAGCCCGGTTGCCACGCCCGGCTGGCCCGTGCGGCGCGTGACCTCGTGCAAGAAGCGCTTCCTGCCGAGCATGTCGCGCACCTGCCGCTCCTTGATCGAGCGCTTGCGCGTCTTGCCCTCGGCGACGTCGCGCGCGACCTTGCGGCAGATCGAGCCGATCTCGCGCTCGAGATTGCGCACGCCCGCCTCGCGCGTGTAGCCGTCGATGATCAGGCGGAGCGCCTCGTCGGCGAACTCGATCCTCGCCTTGTCGAGCCCGTTGCGCTCGATCTGGCGCGGCACCAGATAGCGCTTGGCGATCTGCAGCTTCTCCTCCTCGGTGTAGCCGGCGAGCTGGATGATCTCCATGCGGTCGCGCAGCGGCCCGGGGATCGGGTCGAGCTGGTTCGCGGTGGTGATGAACATGACGTGCGAGAGGTCGAACGGCATGTCCATGTAGTGATCCCGAAAGGTGCTGTTCTGCTCGGGATCGAGCACCTCGAGCATCGCGCTCGCCGGGTCGCCGCGGAAGTCCGCGCCCATCTTGTCGATCTCGTCGATCATCAGCACGGGGTTGTTCGCGCCCGCGTCCCGGAGCGCGCGGATGATCACGCCCGGCATCGCGCCGACGTAGGTGCGGCGGTGGCCGCGAATCTCGGCCTCGTCGCGCACGCCGCCCACCGAGATGCGCTCGAATTCGCGGCCCATCGCGCGCGCGATCGAGCGGCCGAGCGAGGTCTTGCCCACGCCCGGCGGGCCCACGAAGCAGAGGATCGAGGAGCGCGCGTCCGGCTTGAGCTTGCGC
>DATEPK010000175.1:0-2366 GCA_035273245.1 Thermoleophilaceae bacterium | reverse complement strand
ACCCGCACGCGCTCGTAGCGTTCCGCCACCACACCGCCATACGTGCTGAACAAGAGCGCCGGCACGAACCGCCCGAGCCCCGCAGCGGCCACCCACCCGAGCGACCCCGTGCGCTCGAACACGTACGCGAGCAGCGCCACGTTGTATGCCCACGAGCCGGTGGCGGAGACTACGAGACCACCAAAGAGCAGCCGCAAATCGCGGTGGCTGAGCGCCCCGCGCATTCCCTCGGTGTAGCGAGCGAGCCGCTTCACGCGGCGGCCACGGGCGCGGCCGCGAGAAGCTCGCTCGCACGCCTGAGCAGCGGCGCGGCACGCAGTGGCGTAAGGAGCGCCACGGCGTCGTTCAGAAGCTGCGTCGCCTCCGCCTGCCGTCCCTGCCCGGTGAGCCACGCCGCGAAGTCGACCTCTGCACGCGCCAGCGGGTACGGGTACCCGAGCGAGCGCAGGGCATCCAGGGCCGCCCGGAGCTCGCCCTCCACCTGATCGTGGTCATCTCGCGCGGCGGCGAGCAGCCCCCGCGCGCGGTGAAGCTCCGCGCGCAGGAAGGGAGAAACCCTGCCGCGTGGCTCCGCCTCGAGCATTGCGACCAGCTCGCCGGCCACCTCGGGCCGGCCGGCCGCGAGCGCCGCCTGAACCCCGTCCGGCCACAGCAGCCGGAACGACTCGTGCAGCGGTCCCACCGCGTCCATCGCGGCTCGGGTCGTCGGCACCGCGCTCGCAACCACCTCCTCGTAATGACCCTCCGACAGCGCGACGGCGTTCGCCCCCGCCACCGCGATGAAGCGGTCCTCGAGGTTGGCGCTCTCGCGCCAGGGCGCGAACGCCTCCACGTGCTCAGTGGCAGGCTCACCTCGCCACGCCTTCACGCACGCGAGCCGCACGTGCGCGTCCTCAACGTGCTCGATGTTCGCGTTCAGCAGCTCGCTACCAAGCTGCTCGAGCTCTCCCCACTGGCCGGCGAACAGGTAGCACAGCATCAGATTGCCGGTGGTCACAACGCGCGCGTACGAGTCGCCGGTTCGGATGGACAGCACCATCGCCTTCTTGATCTGCTCCGCCGCCTCCGGAAGGTCTCTGGCGAGAAGGACGTTCCCGATGTTGGATACCGCGTTCGAGTGCAGCTCGGTGAGCGCGTTCCGCTCCGCGATGTCAGCCAGCACCGTCCAGAGGCCGACGGCCTCGTCAAAGCGGGACTGCTGCATGTAGGAGACCGCGCGTGCGTTCAACGCCCGGCACAGAGGCAGCGGCAGCTCGAGCGCCTGCGCCATGATGAGGGCGCGGTCGAGATACCGCGACGACTCTTCCGCCTTGCCGCCGAAGCTGAGGCACACGCCGAGGGCCGCCAGAACTGCCGCGAGTCCTGGGCTGTCCGGTTCCTGCTCGAGCACCGCGAGCGCCGCCTTCGCACGCTCGATCCCCTCGTCGATCCGGCCGAGCCGCTGGAGCGCCACGATGATGCCCTCGCTCAGCGCAGCCGCCTCGCTCTCGCGTCCAGCTGCCGCGTGCCCCGCGGCCGCGGCGTCGAGCAGCTCGATGCCCGACTCGTACCGTGCTGCCCGCATTGCCATCATCCCGGCCGCCTCGGTGAGCTCGGTGCGCTCGTCGTCGGAGCCGGCCAGCTCGCGGGCCATCAGATACGCGCGCTCGGCGGCCTCGGGCGCGCCCACCGCCGCCGTACGCTGTGCCGCCCCCCGCAGCGCCGCAAGCGCGTCCTCGCGCAGCTCGTCCGCGTCCGGATCGCCTGCCGCCGCGCGGTACGCGTCGAGCAGGTGAGATGCGATCACCTCCGCCATCTCCTCGCCCTCGTTGGGGAAGACGGTGCGCAGGTAGTTCGCCGCCGCAAGGTGACGGGGCCGCCGCTCGTGCTTGGAGAGCATGTCGTAGGCGACCGTGCGGAGCAGAGTCTGCGCGAACACGTACTGCCCACGGTCGGGCGACAGCGGGTCGGCGCGCACGGCGAGCACCTGCTTGCGGACGAGCGACGAGAGAACCGCGTCCACCCGCTCCTCCGGCAACTCGGTGAGTGCGGCCGCGGCGCTGCGCGGGAAGCTGCCGCCGAACACGGCCATCGCCTTCACGAGCTCGCGCTCGTCGGGGTCGAGGCCGTCGAGCCGCGCGGCGAGAAGCGAGCTCAAAGTGGCGGGCACATCGAGATCGCCGAGCTCACCCTCCGGACGAAGGAGCCCGCCGTTCTGCGCGGCGAGCACGCCACGGTCGGCCAGGGCGCGCACGGTCTCGAGCGCATAGAGGGGAATGCCCTCCGCCTGGCTCACGATCCGCTCGCGCGCGTCGCTCGGCAGCCCGCTCACCAGCCCGTCGAGGAGCTGGCCCACTGCGGCGTCGCTCAGCGGCTCGAGATACATC
>DATEPK010000174.1:0-2210 GCA_035273245.1 Thermoleophilaceae bacterium | reverse complement strand
CCTGCAGGGCGGCTCGCTCACGGCGCTGCCGATCATCGAGACGCAGGCCGGCGACGTGTCCGCCTACATCCCCACCAACGTCATCTCGATCACGGACGGCCAGATCTACCTGGAGGGCGACCTCTTCCGATCCGGCGTTCGTCCCGCCATCAACGTGGGCATCAGCGTGTCGAGAGTGGGAGGCAACGCCCAGACCAAGCCGATGAAGCGCGTGGCCGGCAAGCTGCGGCTCGAGCTGTCGCAGTACCGCGACCTCGAAGCGTTCGCGCAGTTCGGCTCGGACCTCGACCCGGAGACGCAGGCCGCGCTCAGCCGCGGCGAGCGCCTCGTGCAGATGCTCAACCAGAACGAGCTCAAGCCGTGGGCCGTGGAGGACGAGGTGGCGGCCGTGTACTCGGGAACCGGCGGCTATCTCGACCGCATCAAGGTCGAGCGCATCCCCGAGTTCCACGAGCAGATGCTCTCCCGCCTGCACTCGGGGAGCGACGATCTGATGAGGAAGATCGCCGAGGGCAACTGGGACGACTCGATCGAGGAGCAGCTCGGCAACGCGATCGGCGAAGCCCTCGACGACTTCGGCCCCGACTTCGACGAGGAAGGACAGCCGCTCGAAGAGGGCGAGTCGGATCGGGTGCGCGAAGCGGGCGACGAAGCGGAACAGAAGGAAGAGAAGGACGAGGAGCGCGAGGAGGAGCCCGCTAACGCCTGATGGCCACCCAGAAGGACATCAAGGGCCGCATTGGCTCGGTGAAGAACATCCAGAAGATCACGCGCGCCATGGAGATGGTCTCCGCGGCGCGGCTTCGCCGTGCCGAGCAGCGGATCGAGGAGCTCCGGCCGTACGCGGAGGGCATTCGCAAGATGACCCGCCGGGCCTCCGAGGCCGCTGACCGCATCCCGAACCTGCCGGTGCTCGAGGAGCGCGAGAACGTGCAGAACGTCGGCCTGCTGCTCGTCACGAGCGACCGCGGCCTGGCCGGCGCCTTCAACTCTCAGATCAACCGCGCGGGCAACAACCGCGCGCGAGAGATCGAGGGCGAGGGCACGAACGTCGTCTGGTACGCGTCGGGTCGCCGCGGCGTATCCACGCTCGAGTTCCGCGGGCGCCAGGTGTCGGGCACCTACACCGGCTTCACCGACCGTCCCGCCTACGCCGATGCCCGCAACATCGCCGGCGACGTGACCAGCGCTTACGTGGACGGCGAAATCGACCGGCTCGAGATCATCTACAACCACTACGTCTCGCCGATGACTCAGACCGTGAGCCACGAGACGCTTCTTCCTCTTCAGCAGGCCGACATTCTTGGTGAGGAAGAGGAGGAGGACGGAGGGTCGGAGGTCGGAGGATCGGAGGGTGAGGGTCCTGATCACAGGCGCGCTCTGTGGATCTACGAGCCCGACCCCGAGGAAATTCTTGCCCGCCTGGTGCCGGACTACGTTGAGATCTCGATCTACCGGGCCCTGCTCGAGTCCACCGCCTCCGAGCACGGCGCCCGCATGACGGCCATGCGCAACGCGTCGGAGAACGCGTCCGAGCTGATCGACGATCTCACGCTCGAGATGAACCGGCAGCGCCAGGCGGAGATCACCCAGGAAATCATGGAAGTCGTTGCCGGAGCCGAGGGGCTTCGCTGATAAGGAGCAGAGAGCGTGGAATCCAGTACCAGCAGCACTGAGACGCAGGACCAGAAGACGACCGAATCCACGGGCAACGGCTCGAACGGCAAGAGCGCCGGCGCTGTTGGCCGCGTGGAAGAGGTCGCCGGCGTGGTGATCGAGGCCGTCTTCCCGGACGAGCAGCTCCCGGAGATCTACAACGCTCTCGAGATCGAGATGCCCTCGCCGGAGGGCAACGGCGAGACCCACACGCTCGTGTGCGAGGTGCAGCAGCACCTGGGCGACGACCGCGTGCGCGCGGTGGCCATGGACGCCACCGACGGCATCTCGCGCGGCACCGAGGTGCGCGACACCGGGGGGCCGATCACCGTGCCCGTGGGCAAGGAGACGCTCGGCCGCCTGTTCAACCTGCTCGGCGAGACGATCGACGAGGGCGATCCCGTGGAGACCGAGGAGCGCTGGCCGATCCACCGCTCCGCGCCCGACGTCGAGGACCTCACGCCCACGCGCGAGATCTTCGAGACCGGCATCAAGGTGATCGACCTGCTCGCGCCGTACGCGCGCGGCGGCAAGGTCGGCCTCTTCGGCGGCGC
>DATEPK010000173.1:0-9503 GCA_035273245.1 Thermoleophilaceae bacterium | reverse complement strand
CCGCACCGCCGGCCGAGTGCGGTCCACCTGCACGAGCCGCCATCCAGGCGCAGCCGCGAAGCGCACCCGGCCCGTGCGGAGTGCGGGCAGCTGCGCGAAGTCGCGGTCGTATCCGGCCACGCGCAAGGCGCGGCCCACCGTCGGGTCCACGTCGCCGTCGGTCGCGCGCGCGGCCCCCAGCGCCGCCTCGAGCGCCTCGAGGAACAACGCGCTCACTTCCACCCAGTGCCCGGGCGAGCCGTTCACGCGAGCCATCTCCGAGTCATCCCGGAAGCGGCTGCAGGTGAGGTCGATCGCGTCGAGCTCCTCCTCGAGAATCCGGCGTGCAAGCGGAAGCTCGCGCTCGTCGGTGACGAACACCTCGGCGGTCGTCCCGATCGCGGGCCAGCGCGCGGATGCGTTCATGACCCTCCCGACACGGCGCCGCCGTCCGCGGCGGACGGCGCCGGCGCTTGGTCCGGCGGGGCGAGGGGCACGGCCTGCTGGTCGTCGCCCTGGTCGATCGCAGGCGCGGGTGGCGCCGAGGACGTGGGCTTCGGCTTCGTCGAATGGCCCGCGGGCAGAGCGTGCGCGGCAACGGCGGAGAAGACTCCGGTGAGCGCGACCGCACCGCCGGCCACCCAGCGCTTGGCGCGGGCCGCACGGGCCAGGGCAGCCTCGCGCGCGCTCGGAGGGCTGCCTTGCCGCTCATCCATGTACGACAGTGTGACCTCCTGCTTCTAAGGCGTCCTAAGCCGCCCGTAAGACTTCTCTAAGCCGCAAATCGTCCTCCTTCTGACCGTCGCACTGGCGAGCGCGCCGCACGCGGATTAGCGTGGCTTCGTGACTCGTGCGCTGGAGGGACTCGGCCTCGCACTGGCGATCTGCGCGCTCATGCCCGCCGCGGCAATGGCGGACGACTACTACGTGAGCCAGAGCGGCGCCGGCGACTGCTCATCGGCCAGTCCCTGCAGCCTGAGCACGGCTCTCGGACAGGCGGACAAGGTGCCCGGCACGAACACCGTGCACGTGCTCGGCCCGATGAGCCTCACGACCGCCGGCCTTACGGTGGGAGGCTCGGGTTCCATCGTCGACCTCGTGGGTTCCGGCAGTGGCTCCGGAGGCACGGCGCTCTCTGGCGGGGCGTCGCCGCTCGTCACCCTCGAGTCGGGCTCCAGCGCCAGGCATCTCGCCGTACAGGGCACCGCGACTTCGATCGGAATGGACCCCGGCAGCTCGCTGGATGACGTTGTGGCGAGCACCACCAGTACGTCAAACGCGGCCGTTGACGTCAGCGACCTCATCCCGGGGACGGGGGACACCACGATCTCGCATTCCACGCTGTCGGCTCCATCGGCGAACAACCGCGAGACGCTTCTCGCCGCGGCCAGTGCAGCTCAGCGAATAATCGTCTCCGACTCGACCATCAAAGGCGGTATCGGGGTACTCGAGCCGCTGCCCTCGTTCATCGGCGCGGAGGGCATCCACATCATCCGCAGCGTGCTTGACGTGGATGAGGTCGGTGCGCTCATCTCCACTCAGGACGCCTCGATCACGGACTCGGTGATCCATGCGTCGGGCCCGGGATCAACGGGGATCGCCCTCTTCTCGGCCATCCTCAACGCGCCGCAAGTGCACGTCCTTCAGGACACAATCGTCGGCCCCGGCGATGGAGCGAGCGTGGGAGTTGGCGTTTCCGTGGGCCCTCCGGGCCAGCTCCCGGGATCGGCGACCGTCACGGGGTCGATCATCCGCGGCTTCGGCACGGACGTCAAAGTTGAGCCGCCGCCCCTTACGGATTTCACGAGTGGCTCGGCGAGCGCCACCTACTCCGACCTCGACAGCCCAATGAACGGCGCGGGCAATCTCGCCGTGGACCCGAACTTCGTGAATGCCGCCGGCGGCGATTACAGTCTCAGCTCAGGCTCGCCGGTGATCGACGCGGCTGGCACGGATCCAGCAAACGGCGAGACCGATCTTGCCGGCAACCCGCGCGTGGTGGACGGCAACGGCGATGGGGTTGCCGCGCGCGACATGGGGGCCTACGAGTACCAGCCTCCGCCGCGCCCGGCTCCACCCGCCGCACCTCCGGCTACGCCGCCCAAGCCGCGCATCGCCACGCTCAACCTCGTCCTCCCGCATGGCACGCTCACCGTCAGCTCCAAGCGCCTCGTGCTGTTTCCGGTCCGCTGCCCGGCGAACGTCAGTTCCGTCTGTCAAGTCATCGTGACCCTCGAGGCAAAGGTGAAGGCGAGCGCGAGCCGGGCGCATGCAAAGACGAAGACGATCAAGCTCGGCAAGGGCCACGCCACGATCCGTCCCGGCAAGCTCGTGAAGGTGAGGATTCGCCTGAGCCGCAAGGCGTTCGCGCTCGTCATGCGCCACAAGATCAAGCGCGTGGCGGCGATCGTCAACGGCAAGGACGCCGCCGGCGCGTCCGCGAAGCCGAAGCGCACCTACCGCATCCGCTACAAGCGGCCCCGCCACCACCATCACTGAGGCGGCGGCGGGACAGCCCGTCAGGTCAGAACTGCGCTTCCTCGGTTGAGCCGGTGAGCGCCGCGGTGGCCACTTCCTCGCCGCCCGCGATCACCTGCGCGACCTGGTCGAAGTAGCCGGCGCCGACCTCGCGCTGATGCTTCGTGGCCGTGTAGCCGTGCTCCTCGCTCGCGATCTCGCGCTGCTGGAGATCCGCGTACGCCGCCATGGCGCGCTCGCGGTAGCCGCGCGCCAGGTCGAACATGCCGTAGTTGAGCGTGTGGAAACCGGCAAGCGTGATGAACTGGAAGCGGTAGCCCATCTCGCCGAGCTCCTTCTGGAACGTGAGCAGCTCGTCGTCCGAGAGGTGGCTCTTCCAGTTGAACGACGGCGAGCAGTTGTAGGCGAGGAACTTGCCGGGATGCTCGGCATGGATCGCCTCGGCGAACCGCCTAGCCTGGTCGAGATCCGGCTCCTTGGTCTCGCACCAGATGAGGTCCGCGTACGGCGCGTACGCGATGCCGCGCGCGATCGCCTGATCGATGCCGCACTTCACCCGGTGGAAGCCCTCGGCGGTGCGGTCGCCCGTGATGAACTCGTGGTCGGGCTCGTCCACATCGCTCAACAGGAGCTCCGCGTCCTGCGCGTCGGTACGCGCGACGATGATCGTCGGCACCCCCGCCACGTCGGCCGCGAGGCGCGCGGCGATCAGGTTGCGGATTGCCCATGAGGTGGGCAGCAGCACCTTGCCGCCCATGTGACCGCACTTCTTCTCGGACGCCACCTGGTCCTCGAAGTGCACGCCCGCGGCGCCCGCTTCGATCATCGCCTTCGTGAGCTCGAACACGTTGAGCGCGCCGCCAAAGCCGGCCTCGCCGTCGGCCACGATCGGCGCGAACCAGTGCGTGGAGTCGTCGCCCTCGCCGTGCGAGATCTCGTCGGCGCGGCGCAGCGCCTGATTGATCCGGCGGACCACGTCGGGCCCGCTGCTGGCGGGATACAGGCTCTGGTCGGGATACATCTGACCAGCGTTGTTCGCGTCCGCGGCGATCTGCCAGCCGCTCACGTAGATGGCCTCGAGGCCGGCCTTCACCTGCTGCACGGCCTGGTTGCCCGTGGAGGCGCCCAGCGCGCGTACAGGCTCGTCCCGCTGAAGCAGCTCCCACAGCCGCTCCGCGCCGAGCCGCGCGAGCGTGTGCTCGATCCTCACCGACCCCCGCAGCCGGTCCACGTCCTCCTCGGAATACGGGCGTTCCACGCCATCAAAGCGTTCCGTCTTGAACCGTCCTGTAGCCACGTGCCCCTTCCTTTTCGCTTTTCCGTCCGAATGAAGGGTTCCCCCAAATCGCATGGGTAAAGCACGATTCCCTATGCTCGCGCGCCATGCGGGGCCTCACACGCGGCGAGCGCTACATGCTGGTGGCGCTGGTCGCGGCCACGGCTTTCGCGGCCGTAACCCGGTACACGAACGTGTCCGAAGTGCTCGCCTTCGCGGCGTCCGGACTGGCGCTCGCGGGCATGGCCTGGCTCGTCGCACTCGGCACGGAACAGGTTGGTTCGCGGCTCGGGCCGGCCGCCACGGGGATGCTGCAGTCCACGCTCGGGAACCTGCCCGAGTTCTTCGTGGTCCTGTTCGCCCTGCAGAAGGGCGAGACCGTGGTGGCGCAGACCTCGCTGATCGGCTCGGTGCTCGCCAACGCGCTGCTCGTGCTCGGCCTGGTGATCGTGGTCGGCGCGCGCCACACGGAGGGTGGCGTGATGCGCTTCAGCACGGGCCTGCCGCGCGACACCGCCACGCTCATGCTGCTCGCCTCGTCGATCATCGTGATCCTCGGTCTCTCGCTCGCGTCGGGCGACAAGGCGAGCCATCACGTGAAGACGATCTCGGCGGTGGGCGCCGCCTGCATCCTCGCGGTGTACCTGGCCTGGGCGATTCCGTACGTTCGCCATGGGGGCGGCGACGTGGAGGCACGGCCGCGCGTGCCCCTGCCGGTCGCGGCGGTGCTTCTGGGAGTGAGCGGCGTGGGCGCCGCGTTCGTCTCCGACTGGTTCATCACAGCACTCGACCCCGCGGTGAAGTCGCTCGGGCTGTCGAAGGCGTTCGCTGGGCTGGTGATCGTCGCCATAGCGGGGAACGCAGCGGAGAATGCGACCGGTCTCGTAATGGCCTCGAAGGGCGAGTCCGAGCTCGCGATCAGCGTGGTGAAGAACTCCGTCGCGCAGGTGGCCGCGTTTCTCTATCCGGCGCTGGTGCTCGTCTCGCTGCTGTTCGCGTCCATGCTCACGTTCGTGCTCGCGCCGGTCTGGATCGGCGCGATCATCCTCACCGCGATCGTGCTCGCGCAGGTCACGGGCGACGGCGAGGCCACGGAGTTCGAGGGCTGGGCGCTGGTGGCTATCTACGCGATCGTTGCGGTGGTGGCGCTGTACGAATGAGCGGCGGGCGCTCCACCAGCTCCTCGCCCTCCAGCTCGTCAAGCCGTCCCTCGCGCTCCAGGCGCACGCACACCGCGCGCAGCACCGCGTCCGCCATCGGCGACAGGTCGCTCAACGGCTGGTGGCGGTTCTGCCGCAGCTCGATGTCCACCTGGGCGAGCGCGTCGAGGCCGACCTCCTTCCACGCGTCGATAAGCATCGCGATCTCAACCGCGTAGCCGGTGGCGAAGGTGAGGCGGGTAAGGAGGTCGCGCGTGGCCGCGAGCTCGCCAGAAAGCGGCTGCCGAAAGGCGGCCAGCTCTGGATAGAAGACGCCAAGCAGGGGGCGAGCCGTGAGCTCGGTCACGCGCCCGCCGCCCTCGGGCAGCGACACCTCGCCAAGCTTGAAAGGGCGGCGATAGAAGGCCTTCACGAACTCCACTCCGCTGTCGCCGCAGACCAGCGGCCCGGCGAGCCCGCACGCGTAATGGGGGCCGAAGCCCTCGGAGTCGGCGTCGAGGTAGACGATCGCCTCGCCCTCGAGCACCGACAGCGCGCGCCACATCGCATCGCCCTTGCCGAGCACTTCGCCGTACTCGGGCATGAGCTCCGCCTCCTGGTAAACGGTGGCGCCGGCCGCCTCCGCAATCGCCACGGTACCGTCGCTCGAGCCGCCGTCGATCACCACCACCTCGTCGACCGCGCCCAGCTCGCGCAGCCGGACGAGGTCGGACACGATCGTGCCGACGGTCCGCTCCTCGTTGCGCGCCGGCACGCACACGGACACCGAGCGCGTGCGCTCGGCGGCGAGGCGCTCAGGCGGGAACTGGCTGTGATGGAACGTGCGCGAGCTGGACCAAGCCCGCGCGCGCTCGGCCGAAGTCACTCCAGTTCCAGGTGCTTCACCGGCTTGCCGAAGCGCTCGCGCGCCTTCTCCACCACGCCCTCTTCGAGCCAGTTGCGGCCATCGCCGGCGTGCGTGCACACCACGATCTCGTCGGCGGGATAGGTCTGCAGCGCATCCTGAATCGCGAGCAGCGGATCCGACTCGCCGGTGTCCCCGGCGGCGTCGATGCCCTCCTCGTCGAGGCGCTCCACGGTCTCCTCCTGAACCTGCTCGGCGCGCGCTATCGCGTCGTCAGGATCGGAGGTGAGGAACTTGAACCTGCTGTTGAGCGCGGGCGCGACCACGAGCACCTCGGCGTCCTGCGCCTCGCTGCCCACGGCGCTTTTCAACGCCGCCCCGGAGATCGGCTCGGCCACCAGCGCGATGATCTTCTTTCCCATGTGAGGCCTATTACCGCATCGCGGCGCGAACAAACGATCAGCTCGGCCGCAGCGCACGCCTCGCGAGGTTGAAGGCGAAGTACAACATCATCGCGGCGAACAGGTACGAGAGAAGCTTCTGGGAGACGATGTTCGCCAGCTCCACACCGCCGAACACGCCGATGGGGGAGAGCGCGCCGATCAGCAGGGCGTCGCGGCCGCGCAGGTTCCCGTAGCGCTTCTGCTGCATCGACCCCACGAGCGCGACCGGGATGATCGCGAGCAGCGAGGTGGCCTCCGCGCGCAGCTGTGACTCGCCGAGGATGAGGACGAGTCCCGGTACGAACAGGATGCCGCCGCCGATTCCCAAGAGGCCGCTCGACATCCCGGCCGCGAAGCCCACCGCGAGCGTTCCGGCGATCTCGCCGCCGCTCAAAACACCAGCAGGGCCGCTGACACGACGAGGAGAACCGCGAACAGGCCGTTGAGCACGCGCACGGGCAGGCGCTGCTGGAGTGTGGTGCCGACCACGACGCCGAATACCGCCGGGATTCCGATCAGAAGCCCCTTCGACAGATCCACGTTCCCGAACACGCCGTTCAGCAGGGCGCCGATGCCCGCGATGATCACGATCGCCGCAAGGGACGTGCCCGTGGCCTCGCGCTCCTCGTACGCGAGCCACAGCAGAAGCAGCGGCACCATCACCGTTCCGCCGCCGATGCCGAAGAGACCGCTGAACGCACCGGCGATGGTGCCGATCACTCCCAGCCGCACGACGCGCTTGGACACGCGGGGCATACTACGGACCGTGTCCGCCCCCACCGCAGAGAACCTCGCAGAGGTGCTCAAACCGCTCCTCGACGCACCGCGCCGGAGCGGCGTGTTCTGCGACATCGACGGCACCCTCGCGCCGATAGTGCAGCGCGCCGACGACGCCAAGGTGCCGGAGACGACGGCGCGCCTGCTCGCCTCGCTCGCTCGCCGATATGGCTGCGTTGCGTGTATCTCGGGGCGCTCCGTGGCCGAGGCACGCCGGCTCGTTGGCGTGGGTGGAATCGCATACGCGGGCATGCACGGTGTGGAGATGTTGTGGCCCGGAGCCACCAAGCCGGAGATGAGCCAGGAGGTGCTGGGCTGGGCGGATCGTGTCCGCGGCTTCGTCCACGCCAACGACACGCGGGAGCTGCGCACGCTGCGCGTCCGGATCGAGGACAAGGGCCCGATCTGGGCCTACCACTGGCGCGGCGCGCCCGACGAGGAGGCAGCGCAGGCGCGCGTCCGCGAGCTTGCGGACGCAGCCGAGGAGGGCGGCTTCCACGTGCATTGGGGGCGCAAGGTGCTCGAGGTGCGGCCACCGCTTCCGATCGACAAGGGCCAGGCCGTGCGCCGGCTCGCGGAGCATTCCTCGGTGCGGTCGGTGCTGTTCGGCGGCGACGACGTGACCGATCTCGACGCGTTCGCGGCCCTCGACGATCTCGTGGCAGACGGCCGCCTCGACAACGCGGTGCGAGTCGGCCTGCGCTCGGACGAGGGGCCGGCGGAGATCGTGGACCGGGCCGACCTCGTGGTGGAAGGCGTGGACGGCTTCAGGACGGTCCTGCGAACGCTGGCCGAGGGCTGATGCGCTTCACCGACTTCCTCCGTACCGCCGTGCTGCTCTTCGGAGCATCCGCCACCGTGCTGGGCGCCGTGACCATCGCCGGCGCCACCTCGAAGGGGGACAGCACGCTCATCTACTTCTCCCTGGGCTGGTGGCTCGTCTCGACCGTGGGCGGCATCTTCCTCGGCAGACGGATGAAGGTCACGGACGGCATCGCCCGTCTGCTGGCAGGGGCCCGCAGCACGCCCGTGTTGCCCGAGGTCGAGCCCGGCCGCATCCTGATCACCCGGCTGTGGGCCCTCGCCGCGCTCACGATCGCCGGCGGGGCCGTGGCGTTCCTCATCCCGCAGGTTCCAGCGGTGGGGGCCGGCTACGCGCTGATCGGCGCCCTGGGCTGGCGCCGCCAGAGCTCGGCCGTGCTCGCCATTGAGCAGCGCGACGGTGTGCAGTTCTACGTCGAGCACACCGGGCCGTTCGAGCCCACCAAGCTGCTGCGCGTGCCCGGCTACCGCAAGCTCGAGTCGCTCAGGGAGCCCGCCCGCCGCCCCGGCGCGCCGGTTTAGTCGCACCGCGCTTGCGGAGCTTGTGGAGCTCCTTCCACGGCCGCGTGTTCGCCACTTGCGCGGCGCTCACCCAGCCGCGCCGCGCGGTCGCGATGCCATAGCGGATGTTCACCAGTGTCTCGACGCCGTGCGCGTCCGAGTCGATCACGAGCATCGCGCCCGCCTCCACCGCGTGGCGCGCGTTCTGCTCGTTGAGGTCGCGCCGGTCGGGCGCCGAGTCGATCTCGAGGAAGGTGCCGGTGCGCACGGCGGCCTCCACCACCTTCTCGATGTCGAGCGCGTACGCCTCGCGCTTGTCGATCTTGCGCCCGGTGGGATGCCCGATCGCGTCCACGAGCGGGTGCTCCATCGCGTGGATCATGCGCTCGGTCATCTCCTTCTCCTTCATCCGGAAGGAGGTGTGAAGGCTGGCCACCACCCAGTCGAGCTGCTCGAGCACGTCGTCCGCATAGTCGAGCGTTCCGTTCGGCAGCACGTTCACCTCGGAGCCCGCGAGCAGTTTGATCCCGTCCATTCGCTCGTCCAGCTCACGGATGCGCTCCACCTGCCGGAGCAGTTCGTCCGGCTGCACGTCGTTGCCGAACCCATGGCTCGCCGAGTGATCGGTGATCGCCAGGTACTCGTAGCCGTGTTCGAGCGCCACCTGCGCCATCTCCTCGAGCGAGTTGCGCCCGTCCGAGGCGGTGGTGTGGCAATGGAGATCGCCGCGCAGGTCCTCCGCCCGGATCAGCTCAGGCAGGCGGCCCTCGCGCGCGGCGTCGAGCTCGCCGCGGTTCTCGCGCAGCTCCGGCTCGATGAACGGCAGCCCGAGCAGCTCGTACACCTGCTCCTCGCTGGTGCACGAATGGGTGGTGTCCGTGGCGTCGTCGGTAACGCCGTACTCGCTCACGTGGAAGCCCTTGCGCACCGCCCAGCCGCGCAGCGCCTCGTTGTGCTTTCCGGACCCGGTGAAGTGCTGGAGCAGGTTGCCGAAGTTCTCGGGCGGCACGATGCGCAGGTCCACGCTCATGCCGTTGTTGGTGGTGGCACGGGCGCCGGCTGGCCCCCACGCGTGCGCCTCGTCGATCAGCGGCAGCTTGCAGAAAGCCTCCGCCAGCGCCGCGGGATCGTTCGCCGTGGCCACAATGTCCAGGTCCTTGCAGGTCTCCGCCATCCGCCGCGCGCTGCCGGCGAGCACGACGCGGTCCGAGGCGGGATGGTCA
>DATEPK010000172.1:0-2182 GCA_035273245.1 Thermoleophilaceae bacterium | reverse complement strand
CTCCGGCGCGCGTGCGGTCGCTACGTGGACTGGTTCAGGCTCGGCTGATCAGCGCAGCCAGGCGCGAACGATCGCGTTCGCGAAGCCCACGCCGTAGCCGAGCGTGGCCGGCTTCTTCGTCTCGCCGTGCATTCGGCGGGCCACGGTGATCGGCACCTCCTCGAGCCTCAGCCCGCGCTTCACCGCCTCGATCAGCCACTCGGACGCGTGGAACTGCTCCTGGCGCAGGTCGAGCTTGGCGAGCGACTCCGCCTTGATCGCGCGGTAGCCGCTCGAGCAGTCGGTGATGGGCGTGCCCGTGACGGTGCTCAGCACGCGGTTGAACACGCGCAGGCCGAGCTCGCGGGAGAAGGTGTTGGGATCGGCGCTGCCGAGCGTGCGCGAGCCGTTCACGGCGTCGGCCGTGCCGGCCACGATCGGCCGAACGAGACGTGGCATCTCCTCGGGCAGGTGCTGGCCGTCGGCGTCGAGCGTGACCACCACGGCGGCGCCGGCCTCGATCGCGAGGGCGTAGCCGGTGCGCAGTGCCGCGCCGCCGCCGCGGTTGCGCAGATGGCGCGCCACCACCGCGCCCGCCGCCTCCGCGGCGTCGACGGTGCCGTCGTCCGAGCCGTCATCGACCACGAGAACGGTGGTCGGCAGGCCGCACACCCGATCCGGCACGCGTGACACCACCGCGCCGACGTTGTCGCACTCGTTGTAGGCGGGAATCACCACGAGGATGCCGTCGCGAACGCGCCCATCGAGATCGGGCAGCGCGACGTCGCGATGTTCGACTAGCTGGGTCAAGTAAGTGCGGAAATGGTGAGGGGGCGGACCGTCAGGACGGCTTCAGAGTGAGGGGTGAGACGAAGATTCTTGTAAATGACGCGTGAGTGTGCGTTTGCAAATCGCCGCGCGTCGGTATTGTCCCGGCTGTGCAAGTCCTGATTCTGGGCGGGGACGGCTACCTCGGTTGGCCGACCGCCCTTCGTTTCTCCGCCCGCGGCCACGACGTTGCGATCGTCGACAATTTCGCGCGCCGCTACTGGCATCTGCAGCAGTCCACCGATTCGCTGACGCCGATCGCGTCGCTCGAGGACCGCATCAGCGCGTGGGAAGAGCACTCCGGCAAGCGCATCCAGTCGTACGTCGGAAGCGTGCACGAGGGCGAGTTCCTCGACCGGGTGGTGCGCGAGGTCCTGCCGGACGTCGTGATCCATTACGCGGAGCAGCCGTCGGCGCCGTTCTCGATGAAGTCGCGCCACCACGCCGTGCTCACGCAGCAGACGAACGTGATCGGCACGCTCAACCTCATGTTCGCCGTGCGCGACCACGTGCCGAACTGCCACATCGTCAAGCTCGGCACGATGGGCGAGTACGGCACGCCGAATATCGACATCGAGGAGGGCTACATCGAGATCCATCACAAGGGTCGCTCCGATGTACTTCCTTACCCGAAGCTGCCGGGTTCGCTCTACCACTTGTCGAAGGTCCACGATTCCCACAACCTGCATTTCGCGTGCCGGGTGTGGGGCCTGCGCGCCACGGACCTCAACCAGGGCGTGGTGTACGGCATCGAGACCGACGAGACCGCGCTCGACCCGCGCCTTGCCACACGGTTCGACTACGACGAGGTGTTCGGCACCGCGCTCAACCGCTTCTGCGTGCAGGCGATCGTCGGCCACCCGATCACCGTGTACGGCGAGGGCGGCCAGACGCGCGGCTTCCTCAACATCCGCGACACGCTCCAGTGCGTGGAGATCGCGGCCACTCATCCGGCCGCGTCCGGCGAGTTCCGCGTTTTCAACCAGTTCACCGAGCAGTTCTCCGTGCTCGAGCTGGCGCACCTCGTGCAGCGATGTGCCGGCGAGGTCGGGCTCGACGCGACGGTTCGCCACTACCCGAACCCGCGCGTGGAGGCCGATCAGCACTACTACCACGCGGTGAACGACAAGCTCCTCGAGCTCGGGCTCGAGCCGCACTACCTCGGCGACGAGCTGATCTTCTCGATGCTCAACGTGATTCGCCAGCACCGCGACCGGGTGAGCCTGAACCAGGTGGCGCCGAAGACGCGCTGGCGTCCCGGTGAGCTCGAGGCGGCGCCGGGGGACGATGACGTCCTTGGTGAAGAGGGCGTGCCGGGCGCCGCTGTTTAGCGCAGCGAGCGAACGGCCTTCATGAACCAGCGCAGTGCCGGCTT
>DATEPK010000171.1:0-3067 GCA_035273245.1 Thermoleophilaceae bacterium | reverse complement strand
CTACGAGTCCGGCTGCATCGGGTCGAAGCCGTCTACGCTGCCGCTCTCGATCGGCGACGGCGAGCTGGCCGTCACCGCCGACTCTGTGGTGAGCGTGCCCGAGATCTTCAACTACTGGCTGCAGCCCGGCCGCATCGAGGTCGGCTTCCTCGGCGCGGCGCAGATCGACCGCTACGCCAACATCAACACCACTGTGATCGGCGGCGACTACAACAAGCCCAAGGTGCGTCTCCCCGGCGCGGGCGGCGCGCCCGAAATCGCGTCGCTGTGCGGCGAGGTGATCGTGATCGTTCGGCAGAACGAGCGCACCTTCCGCGAGAAGGTGGACTTCGTGACCTCGGTCGGCTACGGCAGCGGGCCCGGCTCGCGCGAGAAGCTCGGGTTGCCCGGGAAGGGTCCGATCAAGGTGATCACGGACCTCGGCGTGCTCGAGCCGGACCCGGACACCTGCGAGCTCACGATGACGCAGCTCCACGAGGGCGTGGACATCGAGCAGGCGCGCGAGGCGACGGGCTGGGAGCTGAAGGTGGCCGACGAGCTCGCCACCACCGACCCGCCGAGCGACGAGGAGCTCACCGCCCTTCGTGATCTGCTCGAGACGCAGAAGGCGGCTGCCGCGTGAGCGTGAACGGCAGCTACGTGATCGACGCCGTGCGCACGCCGATCGGCCGCGTTGGCGGTGCGCTCGCCGGCGTGCGGCCTGACGACCTGGCGGCACACATAGTCAAGTCGCTCGTGGAACGCAGCCCGGCTGTCGATCCGGCCGAGATCGAGGACGTCTACTTCGGGGATGCCAACGGGGCGGGCGAGGACAACCGCGACGTGGCCCGCATGGCGGTTCTCCTCGCCGGGCTCCCCACGAGCATCCCGGGGGCGACGGTCAACCGCCTGTGCGGCTCCGGCCTCGAGGCGGCGATCGACGCCAGCCGCGCCGTGTCGGTCGGGGACAACTCGCTGCTCATCGCGGGCGGCGTCGAGTCGATGAGCCGGGCTCCGTGGGTGCTGCTCAAGCCCGACAAGCCCTACCCGCGCAACCACGAGACCCTTCACTCCACCACGCTCGGTTGGCGCATGACCAACCCGAACATGCCCGAGCAGTGGACCGTCGCCCTCGGAGAGGGGGCCGAGATCCTCGCCGACCGCTTCGAGATCTCGCGTGAGGAGCAGGACGAGTTCGCGTTGAAGAGCCACCAGCGCGCCGCCGCGGCCTGGGACAACGGCGTCTACGAGGGCGAGATCGTGACGGTGCCGGACACCGACCTCGAGCGCGATGAGGGCATCCGCCCCGACAGCTCGATGGAGAAGCTCGGAAAGCTCAAGCCTGTCTTCCGCAAGGACGGGACCGTGACCGCCGGCAACTCCTCGCCGCTCAACGACGGCGCCGCGGCGTTGTTCATCGGCGACGAGAAGGGCGCCGAGAAGCTGGGACGCGAGCCGCTGGCGCGCATCGTGTCGCGCGCGTCGCACGGGGTTGAGCCGCATCTGTTCGGCATCGGGCCGGTCGAGGCGGCGAACAAGGCGCTCGAGAAGGCGGGCATCGGCTGGGGCGACATCGACGTGGTGGAGCTGAACGAGGCCTTCGCCGCGCAGTCGCTCGCATGCCTCGCCGAGTGGCGCGAGCTCGACCCCGAGATCGTCAACGTGAACGGCGGCGCCATCGCCATCGGGCACCCGCTCGGCTGCTCGGGCGCGCGCATCCTCGGCTCGCTGGCCCATGAGCTGAAGAGGCGCGGCGGGGGCTACGGGCTCGCGGCGATCTGCATCGGCGTCGGACAGGGACTCGCAGTCGTACTGGAGGCGGCATGACCGAACAGCAGACAGAGAGCGGGATCGTTCTCCCCTCGTACACGCGCGAGAACGCGGAGATAGATCCGCCGCTCGACTTCGCGGGCTACCGCAGCACCGAGTTCCGGCACCCGAAGAACCCGCTCGTGCTGCTGCCGCACATGCTCACCGAGGTCACCGGACCGGTGCTCGGCGAGAGCCGGCTCGGCCCGCTCGACTACGACCTCACCCGCCAGCACGAGGAGATGCCGATCGGCCAGCGCATCCAGGTGTCCGGCCGGGTGCTCGACTCGGACGGCCGCCCGGTTCCGAACACGCTGGTCGAGTGCTGGCAGGCCAATGCATCCGGCCGTTACCGCCACGAGGTGGACGACTGGCCGGCGCCGCTCGATCCGAACTTCACCGGCGTGGGCCGCTGCTTCACGGACTCGGAGGGCAACTACCGCTTCGTCACGATCAAGCCGGGCGCCTATCCGTGGAAGAACCACCACAACGCGTGGCGCCCCGCGCACATTCACTTCTCGCTGTTCGGGCGCGCGTTCACGCAGCGGCTCGTCACGCAGATGTACTTCCCGGACGATCCGCTCTTCTCCGAGGACCCGATCTTCAACTCGCCGCCCGATCCGAAGGTGCGCGAGCGGATGATCTGCACCCACGACTGGGGAACCACGGAGGACCACTGGCAGCTCGGCTACAAGTGGGACATCGTGCTGCGCGGCCCCGACGCCGTTCAGTTCGAGGAGCCGCACGCGTGAGCAAGCTCGGCGTCACCCCGTCGCAGACCGTGGGCCCGTACTTCGCGATCGGGCTCACGTGGGACGACGGGCCGGACGTGGTGCCGCAGGAAACCGATGGCGCGTTCTGGATCCGCGGCCGCGTGATCGACGGCAACGGCGATCCGATTCCCGACGCCGTTGTGGAGACGTGGCAGGCAGACCCCGACGGGCGCTTCGCCCATCCGGACGATCCGCGCGGCGCCGTCGATTGGGGAGCGTTCCGCGGGCTCGGCCGCTGCGGCACGGACAAGGAGGGCCGCTTCGGGATCTACACGGTCAAGCCGGGGCGCGTTCCGGGGCCGAACGGGACGCTGCAGGCACCGCACATCGACGTGACGGTAATGGCCCGCGGGATGCTCGCGCGGCTCGTCACGCGCATCTACTTTCCCGAGGAGGAGGCCGCGAACGCGGAGGACCCGGTGCTGTCGTCACTCCCGGCGACCGCCGCGTCTGAGACGCTGATGGCCACGAAGTCGGACGACGGCTACAGCTTCGACATCCACCTC
>DATEPK010000170.1:0-7532 GCA_035273245.1 Thermoleophilaceae bacterium | reverse complement strand
GGTCTCGAGCGCATAGAGGGGAATGCCCTCCGCCTGGCTCACGATCCGCTCGCGCGCGTCGCTCGGCAGCCCGCTCACCAGCCCGTCGAGGAGCTGGCCCACTGCGGCGTCGCTCAGCGGCTCGAGATACATCGGAGTCGCACCGCGGCGCCCGGCCGGCCAGCCGGCGCGGCGCTCGGTGAGCTCCGGGCGCGCAAACCCGACGATGAAGATCGGAAGCTCGGCGGACCACTCGAGCAGGTGATCGATGAAGTCGAGCAGGCCGTCGTCCGCCCAATGCAGGTCCTCGAACGACAGCACCACCGGCAGCTCGTGCGCCAGGCGCTCGAAGAACAGGCGCCAGCCCGCGAACAGCTCCTTGCGGTCGAGCCCCGGCTGCGCGACTCCGATCAGCGCACCCAGGCGCGGCTCGAGGAACTTCCGCTCGGCGGCGTCCGGCACCCAGCGCTCGAGGCCGAGCTCGAGCTTCCGCTGCACCTCGTCCGGTGGCGCTTCCTCGGGGATGCCGAGGCGCTGGCGCACCATCTCCGCGAGCGCAAAGTACGCCACGCCCTCGCCGTAGGAGAGGCAGCGGCCCGAGTGCCACAGGATGGTCGTGGCGAGGCCGTCCACGTAGTTCTCGAACTCGCGGCGCAGCCTCGTCTTGCCCACGCCGGGCGGGCCCGTGACCGCCACGAGCCGCGCGCTCCCGCGCTCAACTCCCGCGTGGAAGAGCTCCTTGATCAGGCGCAGCTCCGAGTCGCGGCCCACGAACGGCGCCTCCAGCTCACTGTCGCCGCGTGCGCCCGCCACGCCGGCGATCACCCGCTCGGCCCGCCACAGGTGGAGCGGCTCGTCCTTGCCCTTCAGCGTGTGCTCGCCGGCGTCCGCGTAAGCGATCGACGCGGACGTGACCTGCCGCGTGGTCTCGTCCACGAACAACGAACCGGGCTCGGCCACCGACTGCACCCGCGACGCCGTGTTCACACGGTCGCCCACCACGAGCGCCTCGCCCGGCGCGCTCACCGACGCCACCTGGCCCGTGACCACTCCCGCTCGCGCCCGTAGCTCCGGCGCCCCCACCTCCTCGCCGAACGCCGCCACCGCGTCCACCAGCTCGAGCCCGGCGCGAACCGCCCGCTCAGCGTCGTCCTCGCGCGCCTGCGGTGCGCCCCACACCGCCATCACGGCGTCGCCGATGAACTTCTCCACACTGCCGCCGTAGCGGTCGACGATCGTGCGCGCGGTATCGAAGTAGCGGCTGAGCAACTCGCGCGCGTCCTCGGCGTCGCGCGACTCCGCGAGCGTCGTGTAGCCAACCAGGTCGACGAACAGCACCGAAACGAGGCGCAGCTCGCCCGCCACCGGGCGCGGCCCTGCATCCACGGGCGGCGCCTGCCGGGCGGCCCCGCTAAGCGGCGTTCCGCACTCGGCGCAGAACTTCTGCCCGGGCGCGTGGCCGGCGCCGCAGTTGGGGCAGCGAGCCGCCAGCGGCGTGCCGCACTCCACGCAGAAGCGCGCGCTTTCGGCGTTCTCAGTGGAGCAGGACGGGCAGATCAAGGGGCCGGTGGGTGAAGTGGCACCCTAAGCCATAGCCGAGAACGACCTGCGCCGCAACGCAGCGGTCCTCGCTCTAACTGCCCTCGGCGAGATCGGCGGTGCCCTCGAGACGCCCCGCCTCACCCGAGTTCTTGAGCTTCAGCAGAGTCTTCGACTCGATCTGGCGCACCCGCTCGCGCGTCACGCCGACCTGCGTGCCGATCTCCTCGAGCGTCATCGGGCCCTCGCCCGCGAGCCCGTAACGCAGCTCGAGCACACGGCGCTCGCGCCAGGGAAGCGACTCGAGCGCGGCCTGAAGGTCCGCCTCGCGCAACCGGTTGGCCACCACCTCGAGCGGGCGGTCGATGCTCGCGTCCGGGATGAAGTCCGCGAGCGAGGCGTCGCCCTCCTCGGAGCCCACGGGGGTCTCCAGGGAAACGGGCTCCTGCCCCACCTTCAAGGCTTCCTCCACACGCGCCACCGGCATCTCGAGCTCCACCGCGATTTCCTCGGGCGTGGGCTCGCGGCCATGCTTCTGCAGGAGAGCGCGCCGAACGCGCGCCACGCGGTTCATGCGCTCGACCATGTGGACCGGGATGCGGATGGTGCGCGACTGGTCGGCCAGCGCGCGGGTGATCGCCTGCCGGATCCACCAGGTTGCATAGGTGGAGAACTTGAAGCCGCGGCGCCAGTCGAACTTCTCGACCGCGCGAATCAGGCCCAGGTTGCCCTCCTGGATCAGGTCGAGCAGCGTGAGGCCGCGCCCGGTGTAGCGCTTGGCGATCGACACGACGAGGCGGAGGTTGGCCTCCACCAGCGCGTTCTTCGCAGCCATGTCGTTGCGCTCGGCGCGGCGGGCGAGGCGCACCTCGTCCTCGCGCGTGAGCAGGCGCACCTTGCCGATCTTCTTGAGGTAGAGCCGGACGCTGTCTTCCGGGCCGCCCTCGGGCGGAGCGACGGGTAGGCCGGCGGTGACGACACCGCCCTCGTCAAAGAGGTCGAAGACCTCCTTCTCGGCGCCGGAGGTCTCGCGCTCCTCCTCCTCGCGCTCCTCGCTCTCTTCCTCGCGCGTGAGCTGGTCTTCGTTCACATCGCTCACGGCGTTTCCCCCATTACGTGCCCGATGGCTTGTCTCACGGTTTCTCGCTCCGACCAAAGTTCCCGCTGCCTGTCGAAATCGTCACCCTGCCCTGCGTGCCGTAGCTCTCTTTCGATTCTGCGGAGCTCCAGCTGCAAAAAGCCCAGTCGTAGTGCGGGTTCGGAGGACGGCTCCTCTTCCGCCAGCATGACTACCTCGGTGATGGTAGCCGCGATTACCGGATCTGCGCCAGGAATTTCTGCAAGAGGATTTGCAAAGTGAGCCAGGAGGTGATCCCGGGTGAGCCGGAGAGCCTCCGAGGACAGGTGTGCGTCTGTCACCCGGTTGAGGTACTCGCGTCCTACCTCACCCTGCGACAGGCACATGGCGAGGAAGGCGCGCTCGGCCTTCGATGCGTTGTCGAGCAGCCGCTCCGGGCGGCGCGGAGGCTGTCCGTCCGGGCGCTGCGGGGCCGCGCGGGGCGCGGATTGAAGGGCGATCGTCACAACGTCAGGTGCGAGATCCAGCTTGTCAGCGACATAACGCACAAGGTGGTCCCGGGTTGCGGGGCTGTCCGCGGTGGCGATCAGCGGGCGGACCTCGTCGAACGCCCTGTCTCTGCCACGCGGGCTCTGTAGATCTGAATCGGCCAGTACCCGCCGAACCTGAAACTCGAGCACCGACGAGGCGCTGCCCAGCAGGCCGGTGAAGGCGTCCGCCCCTCGCTCGGTCACGAGCTCGGCGGGATCGGTGCCCTCGGGCATCTCCACCACGCGCAGCTCCACGCCGCGTTCCGCCGCCACGCGCGCCGCGCGCAGCATCGCCTCCTGGCCGGAGCGGTCCGCGTCGAGGGCAAGGAAGACGGAGCCAGCGGTCTGGGACAGGAGCGTGACCTGCTCCGGGGTGACCGAGGTGCCCATGACGGCGACCGTCTCGGTCAGACCAACCTGGTGGAGTGCGAGTACATCGGTGTACCCCTCGACGACGAGGATCCTACCCCGCTTGGAAGCCTGCCCACGCGCCAAATCGATCCCGAATAGTTGACGCCCCTTGTGGTAGAGCTCGTTCTCTGAGGTATTGAGGTACTTCGGCTGCTGCTCGGAGCGCACGGCGCGAGCGCCGAAGCCGAGCACTCGTCCGCGCGGGTCCGCCAAGGGGAACATGATCCGAGCGCGGAAGCGGTCGTAGAAGCCGCTGCCGCCGCGACCGCGCTGCGCGAGTCCCGCCGCCGCGATCTCCTCGCGCGTGAAGCCGTCGCGCTGCGCCGCCACTGTGACCTTGTCCCAGGCGCTTGGCGCGTACCCCACGCGGAACTGGCGCAGAACCTCCTCCTCGAGACCGCGCCCCGCCAGGTACTCCCGCGCGAGCTTGGCCTCGCTCGACTCCCACAGGTAGCGCGCGTAGTAGTCAGTGGCGCGCTGCACGAGCTTGAGGAGGCGCTCACGCCTTTCGCGCCGCCGCTCGGCCGCCGGGTCCTCCTGCTCGCGCTTGAGCTCGACGTTGTAGCGCTCGCCGAGCGCCTCCACCGCCTGGCGGAAGTCGAGCCCCTCGGTCTCCTGCACGAAGCCGATCGCGTCGCCGGACGCGCCGCACCCGAAGCAGTGGAAGAGCTTGTGCTCGGCGTTCACCGAGAACGACGGCGTGCGTTCCTCGTGAAACGGGCAGAGGCCGGTGAAGCGGTTGCCCACGCGCCGCAGGTCCGTGCGGGCGCCCACCAGCTCGACCATGTCGACGGCATCTTTGAGCCGGTCGATGCTGTCTTTGGTGTAGAGGCTCATCTTGAGGCCACAGGCCACAGGCCACAGGCCACAGCGTTAGAACCCATGCGGCACCGATAGCTCCGTGAACACTCGCACGGCGTAACGGTCTGTCATTCCGGCGATGTAGTCGGTCACGCGATCCGCCTCGGTCGCATCTCGCGTCGCGGCGGGTGGTGGGTTCTCCACCAGGTAGTCGAACAGTGCGCGCAGCATTCGCTCGATGCGCGGGTGCTCGCGCTGCGCGGCCGGGGCCAGGTAGACGTGCTCGAACATGAAGGTGCGCAGGCGGTCCATGGCGCCGCCGACGTCGTCTGACTGCACGATGTCGCCCGCCTCGGAGGAGCGCTCCACGAGGTCGCGCACGAGCATGTCGATGCGCTTCGAGCCCGTGTCGCCGAGCAGCGCGATCTCGTCGTGCGGCAGCTGCTCGTGGCTGAGCGAGCCGGCGCGCAGGGCGTCGTCGATGTCGTGGTTGATGTAGGCGATCCGGTCCACTAGCCGCACGATCCTGCCCTCGAGCGTGGCCGGCAGCTTCTCCCCGGTGTGGTTGAGGATCCCGTCGCGCACCTGCTCGGTGAGGTTGAGCCCCCGGCCGTCGCGCTCGAGCCGCTCCACCACGCGCAGCGAGTGGACGTTGTGGCGGAAGCGCAGGCCATAGCGCTCCTGAAGGCAGGCGTCGAGCACCTCCTCGCCGATGTGCCCGAACGGCGCGTGCCCAAGATCGTGGCCGAGCCCGATCGCCTCGGTGAGGTCCTCGTTCAGCCCGAGCGCGCGTGCGACCGTGCGCGCGATGCCCGTGGTCTCGAGCGTATGGGTGAGCCGCGTGCGGTAGTGGTCGCCCTCAGGGGCGATGTAGACCTGCGTCTTGTGCTTGAGGCGGCGGAACGCCTTGCAGTGCACGATGCGGTCGCGGTCGCGCTGGAAGGGGGTGCGCACCGGCGAGTCGTCCTCCTCGACCGCCCGCCGCGCCGGGTACGAGCGCTGCCCGAGCGGCGATAGGAACTGCTCCTCGAGTGCGCTGATGCGCTCGCGCAGGGCCATGGCGCTGGTGCCGGTGGGAGTCACGGAGCGATTCTGGCATGAGGGGCACTCGGCTCACTTGCGCTCGGCCCTGCGCTTCTGCCTCCAGTCGTTGAACTTGAACCAGGCCACGAGCACCAGCACCGGACCGAGATAGATCGGCAGCTCCACGAGCACGTGTCCCGCGTGGGCGAACGGCGGGATCACGTGTTCACCGCCGAGAGCAGCCACAGGCCGAGGCTCGTGAAGCCGACCATCACAACGAGCATCCAGTACTGCGAGCGCACGGCGTCGCGCACGTCGCGGTACATGGCGATGGCGCGGTCGTGCGCGAGCACCAAGCCGCACACGTGCCCGAACACGAGGAACGCCACCTGCGCGTACCAGATGCCGGAGGCCGAGATCACGTTGTAGTCGATGCCGGTGCGGGCGGTGCCGAAGATGTCGGACCCGTGTCCGAGCGGGTCCGAGATCAGGTGCGCCATCCACTGGCCCTGGAAGACGAGCAGCGAGAAGTAGTGCGCAAGCGCGTAGGCGAACGCGATCGGGATCAGCGTGTGCGCGAACTTCTGCGCGAGGTCGGACGGCGTGTGGCCCTCGCCCACCTCGCTCATGCCGCCCACGCCGAGGCGGTAGAAGGTGCCGACGACGGCGATGCAGACGATCAGGCCCACCGTGCCGGCCCACTGGTCCGCCTTCAGCCCGCTCGCCCCGAGGTGCTCGAAGAACGAGAGCAGGTGAGGCCTCACCGCGCTCCAGAGCGGCCCGTTCTCGAGGCCGTCGAACGTGGTCGAGCCGACTGCCACGCAGAGCAGCGCGATCGTGCCCGGCCACAGCTCGAGCTTGGGCGCTCCGGCGAGCGGCGGGCGCGCGTACACCACGCCGTCGCGTCGCTCGAACGCGGACAGCCGCGCGAACAGGCCGAAGTAGACGCCGAACGGGTCGGCCCGCTCGCTCCAGGTCTCGATCCCGTAGAGCGCCATCCCCACGAGCATCACGACGACGTAGGCGAGCATCATGATCGCGAGCGTCGAAGGGTCGTCCTTGTTCACGTAGGTCAGCTCGACCCACGCGAAGAACGCGATCCCGGCGGCGGCCGGCCAGCGACCGAGCCACGCCGGGTACTCGAGCGCTGCCGGCGCCTCGCCGCTCGACATCCTGCTCGACACCCACGACACCCCGCGGGCGAGCGCGCGCCACGGGCTGATCGCCCGCCACACGTTGCCGAACAGCACGCTCGCCACCACGAGTCCCACCCAGAACACCACGTAGATCACCGTCGGCGCCAGGTTGCCCAGCGCGTCCTGACGGCCGGCGATGCCGGCGTACACGGTGACGGCGAGCGCCGCGATTCCGAGCGCCCCCACCACGACGTCCACCGCCGCCGGCAGGCGGAAGAGGCGCCGGCCTGGCACCTCGTCCTGGAGCCGCGGAGTGGGCCACAGGGCGGCGAGCGCCGCAAACGACACCACGAGCACCACCGCGGCCGCCCAGCCGAAGAGCCACACCGGGATCGGCAGGTCCGTCCTCGCGACGATGCCGTGGGCGGCCGCGGGCGGCGGGAACAACAGCCCCGCCGCCGGTCCGGCCACGAGCGCCGCCGCGAGCGGCCAGCGCGCGCGACGCATCACTGGTTCACCTGCAGCGACGCGATCTGCTCGCCCCGGCTCTCCAGCTCGATCACGAAGATGCCGTCGATCGTGGCCGGGAAGTCGAACGACACGCTCCCGCCCTTCTTCACGTCCTTGTGGAAGTTGTAGCCGTGCACGTGGATCTCGTCGGACACGTCCGACTTCACGGTGAAGCGGACGGACTGGCCCTTGTTCACCACGATCTTCTGGATGCCGCCCTGCGGCTTGCCGTTCACCACGTTGATCACCACAGGGGCGCCCGACGCGCTCGTGCTCGTGTTGTTGTTGCTGTTGCCGCTGCCCTTGGCGAGCACGAACGCCACCACGATGGCCGCGACAAGCAGTGCGAGCAACGCTGCTCGCCTCATTCGCTACCTCCGTTCGTCGAATTCGAAAGAACTCAGACGAGCCGGGGCGGCGCGCGAGGCGCGAGGCTCCGCGCGAGTGGCGCGAGCCGAAGTGGGACGAACAGCGAACGCGTCAGGCGGAGCGGCAGCGCAGGGGCCACGGGGCGCGGCAGCCGAG